>JALVFB010000021.1 GCA_027030295.1 Hyphomicrobiales bacterium | reverse complement strand
TTCGCCCCACGCTCGGCGTCGTCCATCAGCTTGTCCACGTCTTCCTTCGGCAGGCGGATGGGCAGGATGCCGTTCTGGAAGCAGTTGTTGTAGAAGATGTCGGCGAAACTCGGCGCGATGATGACCCGGATGCCGAAATCCTTCAGCGCCCACGGCGCATGCTCGCGCGAGGAGCCGCAGCCGAAGTTCTCGCCGGCGATGAGGATGGAGGCGTTGCGATACGGCTCCCGGTTCAGCACGAAATCGGGGTTCTCGCTGCCATCCTCATGATAGCGCATCTCGTGGAACAGGTTTTTCCCCAGGCCCGAGCGCTTGATGGTCTTCAGGAACTGCTTGGGGATGATCATGTCGGTATCGACATTGGTCAGCGGCAACGGCGCCGCGACGCCTTCCACGCGGGTGAATTTCTCCATGACCCTGCACCCTGCTGATGATTGCGGTGTTGGGCGCTTATTCCCCCTTTCCACCGGCCAAGTCAAGCTGTCCTTCCGTTTCTCCGCCGCCCTCCCTACACTGCGCCCCATGAGCGGGACGATTCGGATATTGGGCATCGACCCGGGGCTGAACCACACCGGCTGGGGCGTCATCGAGGCGTGTGGCAATGACCTCGCGCACGTGGCCAACGGCACCGTGCGCACGCAGGCCGATGCGCCGCTGGCCGCGCGGCTGATGTTCATCCACGAAGCGCTCGTGGAAATCATCCGCTCGTTCGACCCGGCGGAAGCGGCCATCGAGGAAACGTTCGTCAACCGCGACGCGCGCGCCACGCTCAAATTGGGCCATGCACGCGCCGCCGCCATGCTCGCCGCCGCCCGTTGCAAACTCGAAATCGCCGAATACGCTCCGAACCGGGTGAAAAAGGCCGTCGTCGGCGCCGGTCACGCGCAGAAACGGCAGGTGGCGGCCATGGTGGCCATGCTGCTGCCGAAGGCGAAAGCCGACAGCGCCGACGCGGCGGACGCGCTGGCCGTGGCCATCTGCCACGCGCATTACCGCACGGCACTGGCGCGCTGAGGGGGTTGTGAATATCCTTGAAGAGCCTCCCCCTTCCGGAAAGAAAAAGTGCATGCACTTTTTCTTTCCGGAAGGGGGAGGTGGCACGATGTCTTCCGGCCCTTGAGTGGTTGTCAAGGGCGCCTTCGGCGCCGCGAAGCGGGCATGCCCCTTGACAACCACTCAAGGGCCGGACACCCCGGGAGCATCAGGGGGAATGCACATGAACATGATCGCCAAGTTGCGCGGGCGGGTGGATGCGAAGGGCGCCGACTGGATCGTCATCGACGTGGGCGGGGTGGGTTATCTGGCCGAATGCTCCGCCCGCACGCTCTCCCGCCTGCCGGGCCCCGGCGAGGCGGCGGAGCTGTTCACCCGCATGCTGGTGAGCGAATCCGCCATTCGCCTCGTCGGCTTCGCCGAGGAGGCCGAGCGCGAATGGTTCGACGTGCTGGCCGCCGTCTCCGGCGTCGGGCCGAAACTGGCGCTCTCCCTGCTCTCCGCGCTGGCCCCGAATGAACTGTCCATGGCGCTGGCCAGCGGCGACACCGCCATGCTCACCCGCGCCAACGGCGTCGGCCCGAAGCTGGCGCGCCGCCTGGTGGCGGAGCTGAAGGACAGGGCGCTCACCATCGGCGCCGGCGCGCTGGAGCTGCCGAAAGAGGCCGTGGCCGGCGTCGCCGCCGCCACTTCGCAAAATGCCGCGGATGCCGTTTCCGCGCTGGTCAACCTCGGCTATGGCCAGTCGCAGGCCACCGCCGCCGTGGCCCAGGCCATGAAGGAGGCGGGAGAGAACGCCGAAACGGGAGAGCTCATCCGCCTTGCCCTGAAACAACTGGCGCAATGACCGCGCCGCCCGCCCGTTTTGCGGACGGGAAAACGCGCGAACGCAGACAGGCGCTTGACACCCCGGCACGCGCGGCCTAGATGAACGGCGTGCCGGCCGCGACGAAAGCCGCCGCTGGCGCAAGCGAGGACGGGGCCGTAGCTCAGTTGGTAGAGCGCAGCAATCGCACTGCTGAGGTCAGGGGTTCGACTCCCCTCGGCTCCACCATCTCACCCCGCCGGAGAACACGGAGAGGTGCCGGAGCGGTCGAACGGGGCGGTCTCGAAAACCGTTGTGCTCGCAAGGGCACCGAGGGTTCGAATCCCTCCCTCTCCGCCACTGGCGGTCGCCAGCTTGAATTTGGCGGACGCAGAGTGTCCGGCACGGCGACCGTCGCAGCAAGAAAACGTTGCTCTCTCCTCCGAACGGAAACCGCGCCAGACGCGCCCGCAGCGATGAAAAAGCCGCAAGGCCCATGCCCCGCGGCTTTTCGTCATCCTGAAACGCGCGAAGCGCGTCATACCAGGTTGCATAAAGAACCACCCACCGCCCCGCGCCCCCACTTGGCCCCCCAAATTATGAAAACAAGGGCTTGGGTGGAGGCGCGGGGCGGTTTCACCGGTCAATCTTTGCGCAGCTTGGTATCATTCGGAGGCGATCACCGAAACGAACTTGCGCCCGCCACGGCTGGTGTGGAACTTCACCGTCCCTTCCACCAGGGCGAAGATGGTGTGATCCTTGCCCATGCCGACGCCGTCGCCCGGGTGCCAGCGGGTGCCGCGCTGGCGAATGATGATGTTGCCCGGAATGACCCGTTCGCCACCAAACTTCTTCACGCCCAGCCGCTTGCTTTCCGAATCGCGGCCGTTGCGCGAGGAACCACCAGCTTTCTTGTGCGCCATTGTTCCACTCCTTCAGCAATCGTTCGTGTCCGCAGAATATGCCCGCGCCAAGCGCCGGGCAAGCGCCCGCGGTTTCACTTGTTCTTCTTCGCGTTCCGCGCCGCCTTCTTCTGATCCACCTTCGCCCGCGGCGCCTTGCCGGCCATCAGCTCCTTCGCCTGCTCGATCCATTCCTCGCGCTCGATGCGCCCGCGCAGGTTCAGCTTCGCGTCCAGTTCCTTCGCCTGCTCCGGCGTCAGTTCGGCGATCTGCCTGAAAGTGGTGATGCCGGCCTCGCGCAGCTTCTTTTCCAGCACCGGGCCGACGCCGGACAGCAGGGAAAGATCGTCCTCGCCGCCGGTGGTCTTGTCCGCGGCGGCCGCCGCCTGCTTCGCGGCGGGCTTGTCGGCCTTCTTCGCGGGAGCCTTCTTCTCCGCCGGCTTTTCCGCCTTGGCCTTCTTCGCAGCCGCTTTCTTCGCCGGCTTGGCCTTCGGCCTGGCGCCGCCGGTGAGGATCTCCAGCACCTTCAGCACCGTGTAATGCTGCCTGTGCCCGCGTTTGCGGCGATAGTGCTTGCGGCGCTTCTTCTTGAAGATGATGATCTTCCTGCCGCGAATCTGATCCACCAGCTCGCAGGCCACGGAAGCGCCTTCCACCAGCGGCGCGCCCACTTCCAGCCCCTTGTCGGTGGCGACCATCAGCACCTGATCGAGCACCACCACATCGCCGGGAGCGCCTTCCAGCTTTTCCACCTGCAGGACATCGTTGGGGGCGACGCGATATTGCTTGCCGCCGGTCTTGACGATGGCATACATCGGCTTTTCTCCTTCTTGTTGTCCCCGTGCCGCGCGGCGCCGCCTCTCGGCGAACTTCTTGTATCGTTTTCGTTGTGGGGGCATCGGGCGGGACGGGACGAAGAGGGATTTCCGGGGATTTCCCGGCGAAAACCGGTGAGCCCTTTCGCAGGAATAGCAGCGCTATTTCAAGAAAGGGCACGCCGGTTTGCAGCCGGAAAGCGCCGGAAAGACCCTTCGGCCAGGCCCGTTCGATGCCCCAGCCTTGGGCAACGGGAAAAGCGGGCAACGCAACCGGCTGCCCGCCTCGCCATTCAGGTTGCGCCGATATGCCCTGTTCCGGGGCGTGCTGTCAAGTGGCGGAACGCCGCCGGTCGCGCAGGGCGCGCAGATGGGTGGAGCTTTCCGGATTCTGCCGGATGGAAAAAAACGCCCAGGCCGGCGGGCGTCGATCCACCAGCCCGGCTCCCGTGTGTGCCGGCAGGCGAAAGCGCCACAGGGCGCGCGTGGCCGGAGAGGTGAGCGCCGCCAGCGTCGCGCCGGGGCGGTCGAAAACCGCGATGGGAATCATGGCGGCGATGGCGCGCCAGTCCTTCCAGCGGTGAAAGCCGGCCCAGGAATCGGCGCCCATGATCCACACCACACGCCCCTGCCGCAGCACCGGCGCCAGCGCCCGCAACAGGTCGATGGTGTAGTCCGTGCCCAGTCGCCATTCCAGATCCATCACCCGGAAACGGGGCCGCCGCGCCAGCCGCCGCGTTTGCGCCAGACGCTCGGCATGATCGGCATAGATGTCCACGGGTTTGAGCGGATTGTGCCGCGCCGGCAGCCACCACACCTCATCCAGACGCAGCCGCCGCAGAGCCTCGCGCGCCACGTGCAGATGCCCGGCATGGGGCGGATTGAAGGACCCGCCGAACAGGCCGATGCGGCGGCCACGCACCAGCGTGGCGGGCAACAGGGTGGAAAGCGGCGGATGCGTCATGACCGTTCATCGTGTATGAGTATGCGCTCAAGGGATACCTTATCGCGGAAAGGACACCGGCATGTCCATGACCACCTTGCCGCCGGCGCTGGCGGAAGACGATCGGGCCAGGCTGGCCCTGGCGTTGGCGGCGGAAAGCGGCCGCCTGCTGACGGAGGCCTTCTGGCGCGACGTGGCCGCCGCCAGCAAGCGCGGGAATGCGTTCGACCCGGTAACGGCGGCGGACGAGGCGGCCGAAAGGCTGTTGCGCCGGCGCATCGCGGAGGCATTTCCGCGCGATGGCCTGCTCGGTGAGGAGTTCGGCGGGGAACACGCCGGGGCCGAATATGTCTGGGTGCTCGATCCCGTCGATGGCACCCGCGCCTTTGTCTGCGGCATGCCGGGCTGGACGACGCTGATCGCCCTCAAGCGCCATGGCACCCCCATTCTGGGCCTGATACATCAGCCATTGATCGGACTTCTTGTCATCGGCAACGGCAGGAACTGCTGGCGCATGGCGCGCGGACGGGTGGAGCCGGTGCGCACCCGCGCCACCACCCGGCTGCAGGACGCGCTGGCCGGCACCACCCTGCCGCACCTGTATGACACGGCGGAGAAGCGGGCGTTCCTGCGGGCCATGACGCGGCGCGCCCGCCATGTGCAGTTCGACGGTGACGCGCTGTTCTATGCCAACGTGGCGTGCGGACGCATGGACGTCGCCTTCGACACCGGCCTGGCGCCACACGACGCGGCGGCGCTGGCGCCCATCATCGAGGGCGCGGGCGGCGTGTTTTCCGACTGGCGGGGAAACCGCAATCCCGTCTCCGGCGATGTGCTGGCGTGCGCCACACCGGAACTGCAACGCCAGGTGCTGGCGCTGCTGGAAGCCTGACCCCATTATCCAAGATGCATAAAGAACCACCCACCACCCCGCGCCCCTCCCGAATTCAATACGTCATTCCGGCGAAAGCCGGAATCTCGAGCTGCAAGCGCATGAGGTTGCGGCACGAGACCCCGGCTTTCACCCATTGGTGTCCAAGGAAATTCCGAGAACAACTTGTCAGCACAAATGGATTGGCTATCGTTCTGATCCGCATATGGAAGGGTGGTGTCGAGACATCTCGGGGCTATTTTTATCTCTCAAAGTCAATATATTACGTCATGCTCGGCCTTGTGCCGGGCATCCAGGGCGCTTCGCTGTTGAGGAT
>JALVFB010000020.1 GCA_027030295.1 Hyphomicrobiales bacterium | reverse complement strand
TCCTTGGCCACGGTCACGCCGTCCTTGGTGGTGCGCGGCGCGCCGAAGGCTTTCTCGATGACCACGTTACGGCCCTTCGGCCCCAGGGTGACCTTCACCGCGTTGGCCAGAATGTCGATGCCGCGCAGCATGGCCTTGCGCGCGTCGGTGTCGAAAACGACTTCCTTGGCAGACATTGCTTGCTACCCCTTTTCCTTTGATCCTTCAGGATGTTGCAGAATTTTCGTCGCGTCTTTCCGGGCGCTTATTCGATGATGCCCAGAATGTCGGATTCCTTCATGATGAGCAGCTCCTCGCCGTCGATGGTGACCTCGGAGCCGGACCACTTGCCGAACAGCACCGTATCGCCCACCTTCACGTCCAGCGGCACCAGTTTGCCGTTCTCGTCGCGGGCGCCGGGGCCGACGGCCAGCACCTCGCCCTGCTGCGGCTTTTCCTTGGCGGTATCGGGAATGATGATGCCGCTCGCGGTCTTGTTCTCTTCCTCGATGCGGCGAATGAGCACGCGATCATGCAAGGGACGGAAAGCCATCTGTCTTTCTCCTCAACTTCCGAAATGCGGTTGAACCCTTCGCCTCAGTTCCGCCCCTTCCCGCAATCGGGGGAAGGGAACATGCCTGCTTGGCGCAGAATTGTTAGCACTCGCCAAAGGAGAGTGCTAACAGCCGGCTTGGAAATAGGCAGAACCGGCGAAAGGGTCAAGAGGCGGGCCGCGAAAAAAGCGGCGCGCGGCTGCGGATCGTTCTCGGTGGGAAAGAGCGGAAGAGGCGGCGCCTTCAACCGCGGGGTTTTTCCTTCGCGCTGGCCACCGGGGCGACTTTTCGCGGAAGGGCGCTCTTCGGCGTCGCCGCCTGGGTCAGCCCGTGCTCCAGTTTTCGCAGGATGTTTTTCCGCAACGCCGAATCCGGATCGTTCTCCAGCGCGTGGCGCCACTGAAAGCGCGCCTCCAGCCGCCGGCCGGCCATCCAGTAGGCGTCGCCCAGGTGGTCGTTGATCACCGGATCGTCCGGACGCGGATTGGCCGTGGCCTCGTCCAGGTGAAAGACCGCGCGCTCCAGCTCGCGCACGGCCTCCCGATAGCGCCCCAGGCGGAAATAGGCCCAGCCCAGGCTGTCGATGATGTAGGCGTCCATGGGGCTGAGTTGCAACGCGCGCTGCACCAGTTCCAGCCCTTCCTTCAGCCGCTCGCCGCGGTCGATGAGGGAATAGCCCAGATAGTTTAACACCGAAGGCTGGTTGGGATCGAGCTTGAGCGCCGTGCGCAAGTCCTTCTCGGCCAGTTCCCATTTCCTGGCGCGCTCGCGCACGATACCGCGATTGTAATAGAGCTGCCAGCGGCGCATGCCCTGCTTTTCTACCAGCCGTATGGCGTTGGTATAGGCCTCTTCCGCCTGCGTCCAGCGTTTCTGGCCGCGCAGCATGTCGCCCAGCACGATCCAGGCGCGAAAGTTCTCCGGGTCGCGCCTGACCAGCGCGCGCAGCACGGCAATGGCCTTCTCCGGCTGCTTGAGGCGATAGTGCACCTGCGCCATCAGCAGCCGGGCGGTGGGATACAGCGCATGATCCGCCGGTATGCGGTCATAGGCGGCCAGCGCCTGCTTCAGGCGCCCGCCCAGTTCCTCCAGCCGCCCCAGCAACAGCCGCGCCTCGTGCATCCCCGGCTTCAGCCACAGGCTGAGATGGGAATACATCAGGGCGTTGAAAAGCTGTTCACGATCCAGCTGCCAGGCGGCCACCTGATACAGCGCTTCGGCCATGCCGTCGCGTGCGCTGGCGATGAACGGCTTCGGTTTCCCGTCCGGCCGGCGCTTCGTTTCCTCCAGCGCCGCGCGCACCATCGCGTCATCGGCCCAGTTTTTCAGGAAGGTTTGATAGATTTCGGTCGCTTCCCTGCCCTTGCCCCGCCGCCGCAGAAAGTTGCCATAGGCCAGGGCCAGACGGGCGGAGCCGGTCCAGCGCTTCCAGGCCTTGGCATACAGGGCGGCGGCGCGCATCGGTTGCCCCGACACGTCGAACATCAGTGCCTGATAATACAGGCGCACCCCTTCCAGCGAAGGATAGGAATCGAGGACATTCAATGCTTTCGTGGCCTTTTTCAGGTCGCCGCGGGCCACCCATGTCCAGGCGGCCATGGCTCCGCCCGCCTGCACCGCGTAGGGTGAAATGGCGGCCTTGACGAAATGCCGCTCAGCGGTGGCGTGATCCCGCCGCTTGAAGGCGGCGACGCCCAGCACCAGGCGCGCCAGCTCGTGCCGTGGCTGATCACGCACGATGCGGCGGGCCATTTCCTGCGCCTTGCTCCAGTCGTCATTGGCGATGAACAGCAGCAGCGCCTCGCGCATCAGCCCCGGCATGGCCGGATCCATGCGCAGGGCCTGGTCCACGAAGCGCGCCGCCGCTTCGAAGTCTCGCCGCTTCAGGGCGAAGCGTTCGGCCAGATAGCTCCCGGCGGCGGTATTGCCAATATCGACCAGCCGTGCATCCGCGTTTTCGTCGAGGACAGCGCTGCCACGCGCCTGGATCGGCTGTTCGGTGACGTAGAACAAGGCCAGCAATCCGGCCGCGGCCAGCGACAGCATCACCGCTTTCAGCCACAGGGGCAAGAAGGTTTTGCGCACGGATGAAGTCATCTTCCCTCACCTTGCATTCTCTGTTGCGAGAATGGCAAACCCGCCGCCTGGTTGCAAATGAAAAGCAAAACAGGAGCCGGAACGGGCTACCACCCGCGTTCCGGCGGCGCCGGAGCTGTGGAGAACCGCCGGCGATTTCCCGTTGCATCCGGCAAATGCGGTAAACTCCCCACGATCCAGCTGATTCGCACCTTCCGGGTGGAAAGGCCGCGCATGCGCTTTCGCAAGCTGAAACTGGTTGGCTTCAAGTCGTTCGTGGAACCCACGGACATGCCCATCGAGCCGGGGCTGACCGGCATCGTCGGGCCGAACGGCTGTGGCAAGTCCAACCTGCTGGAAGCCATCCGCTGGGCGATGGGCGAGAACTCGTTCAAGAGCATGCGCGCCTCCGCCATGGACGACGTGATCTTCAACGGATCGCGCACCCGCCCGCCGCGCAACATGGCGGAGGTGGTGCTCACCCTGGACAATTCCCGGCACGTGGCGCCGCCACCGTGGCGCGCCTTCGACAGCATCGAGGTGTCGCGCCGCATCGTGCGCGAGAAGGGCTCCACCTATCGCATCAACGGGCGCGAGGTGCGCGCGCGCGACGTGCAGCTGCTGTTCGCCGACGTCGGCACCGGCGCCCGCTCCCCGGCGCTGGTGCGCCAGGGGCGCATTGCCGAGCTCATCAACGCCAAACCGCAGGCGCGCCGCAAGCTGCTGGAAGAGGCCGCCGGCATCGCCGGGCTGTATGCACGCCGCCACGAGGCGGAGCTGAAGCTGAACGCGGCGGAGCAGAACCTTTCGCGGCTTCGGGACGTGCTGCTGCAACTGGAGCAGCAGGTGAGGAGCCTTTCCCGCCAGGCGCGCCAGGCGACGCGCTACCGCGAGCTCTCCGATACCATCCGCGAGCACGAGGCGGCGCTGCTGTGGCGGCGCTGGCGCGAGGCGGCGCGGGCGCATCTGGAGGCGGAGCGGGCGTTGGCCGAGGCGAAACGCGGGCAGGCCGATGCGGTCTATCAGGTTTCCCTGAAGCAGAAGGAACTGGAGCTGGCGCGCGAAAGGATCGCGCCCTTGCGCGAGGCCGCGGCGGAAAAGGGCGCGGCGGTGCAGAGGCTCAGGCTGGAGCTGGAGGGCCTTGCGCGTCAGGAAAAAGCGGCGCGGGCCAGGCATCGGGAAACGCTGGAACGCCTGCGCCAGGTGGAGGCCGATCTGGAGCGTCTGGCGGAGGACGCGAAGGACGCCGCCACGGCGCTGGCGCGGCTGGCGGAGGAAGAAGCGGCGCTGGCGGCGGAAAGGCCGGACGATGCCCGCAGGGCCGGGCTGGAAGAGGCGTGGAAGCGGACGGCGGAGGACTTGCGCGCGGCACAGGCGGCGCTGGACGATCTGCGCGCGCGACTGGCCGAACGGGCGGCGGAGAAAGGCGCGCTGGAAGCCCGGGTGAACGAGCTGCGCCAGCGCCGCGAACGGCTCTCGCGCGAGCGGGAGGCGCTGACCGAAAGGCTGGCGGCGGCGCGCGCGCGGGTGGACGAGGAGGCGATATCCGGGCGTGAAAAGGCGCTGGCGGCGGCGGAAAAAGCGTTGGCCGCGGCCGAGGAAGCGCAGGCCGCCGCCGAGGAGGAGCGGCAGCGGCGGCAGGAGGCCGAACGCGCCGCCCGCGAGGCGCTGGAAACGGCGCGCGCCGCCCTGCACGAGCGCCAGCGCGAGGCCGACGCCCTGAAGGCGGAAACGGCCGCCATCGAATCCATGCTGGGCGGCGCTTCGGCGGATGCCGGCGCGCGGCTCATCGATGCGCTGGAGGTGGACGCGGGATACGAGAAGGCGCTGGCGGCGGCGCTGGGCGACGATCTGGAAGCGGCGCTGGACGAGGAGGCGGCGGCGCACTGGCGGGCATTGGCGATGATCGACCTGCCGCCACTGCCGAAGGAGGTCACGCCGCTCTCCGGGCATGTGAAGGCGCCGGATGCCCTGGCCCGGCGGCTGACCAGCATCGGCGTGGTGGAGGACGCCTTCACCGGCCATGTGCTGCAACCGGCCTTGCGGCCGGGGCAGCGGCTGGTGAGCCGGGAAGGCGACCTGTGGCGCTGGGACGGCTTCGTGGCGGCTGCGGAAGCCCCCACGGCGGCGGCGCGGCGATTGGAGGCGCGCAACCGGCTCGCTGATTTGCACGCGCGGCTGGAAACGGCGAAAGCGGCGTTGGCCGGGGCTGAACGAGCGAAAGGTGCCGCGGAAGGCGCCCTGCGAGAGAAGCGTGAGGCCGTGCGCGCGGCGGAAGCGGCGGAGCGCGCGGCGCGCCAGCGGGTTTCGGAAGCGCGCCGCGCGGTGGACGAAGCACGCCGGGCATTGGAGCGGCAGCGCGCGGCGCAGGAAGACGTGCTGCGGTCGCTGGCGGGGCTTCAGGCCGCCCGCGAGCGGCTGACGACGGACATCGCGGCCGTGGAACGCGAGCTGGCCGGGGCGGAAAAGGCGCTGGCCGATCTGCCGGGCACGGAAGACCTGGAAGCGGCGCTGGCGGAGAAACGCGCCGCCGCGGAAAAGGCGCAGGAACGGGAGCGCGCGGCGCGGCTGGAGCTGGAGCGGCTGGAGCAGGCGGCGCGCGAACACCGGCGGCGGCTGGAGCGCATCGCGCGCGAGCGTGACGAGTGGCGACGCCGGGCCGGGCGGGCGGATGCCCACGCCGGCGAACTGACGGCGCGCCAGGAAAAGCTCGCCACGCAATTGCAAGAGCTGGCGCGGACGCCGGATGCCTTCTCGGAGAAGCGCGAGCGGCTTCGCGCCATGCTGCGGAAGGCGGAAAAGGCCGCCGCTGCCGCCGCCGACGTGCTGGCCGAAGCCGAGCGCGGCATGCTGGAGCGGGAGCGCGCCTGGCGACGGGCGGAAGAGGCGCTGGCGGAAGCCGGAGCCGCCCAGGCCGGGGCGCAGGCGCGGATGCAGGCGGCGGCCGAGAAGCTGGAAGAGGTGCTGGCGAAGGTGCGCGAGCGCGCGCAATGCCGGCCCGAACACCTTCTGGCGAAAACGTCGTGGACGCAAGACGACTGTCCCGAACGCGGCGAGCTGGAG
>JALVFB010000019.1 GCA_027030295.1 Hyphomicrobiales bacterium | reverse complement strand
CATAGGTGCGGGCATCGCCCATGACGCCGACGCTCTGCACCGGCAGCAAAACGGCGAATGCCTGCCAGATGGCGTCATACAGCCCGGCCTTGCGAATCTCGTCGAGGTAGATGGCGTCGGCCTTGCGCAATATCTCCAGTTTCTCGCGCGTGACGCCGCCCGGCAGGCGGATGGCCAGCCCCGGGCCGGGGAACGGATGGCGCCCGACGAATTCCTCCGGCAGGCCCAGCTCGCGGCCCAGCGCGCGCACCTCGTCCTTGAACAGCTCGCGCAGCGGCTCCACCAGCTTCAGGTTCATGCGCTCGGGCAGGCCGCCGACGTTGTGGTGGCTCTTGATGGTGACGCTCGGCCCGCCGGTGAAGGAAACGCTCTCGATGACGTCCGGATAAAGCGTGCCCTGGGCCAGAAACTCGGCACCGCCGATCTTCCCCGCTTCGCGCTCGAACACGTCGATGAAGGTGGCGCCGATGATCTTGCGTTTCTGCTCCGGGTCGCTGACGCCTTCCAGCTTGCCGATGAATTCGTCCGAGGCATCCACGGCGATGAGCGGGATGTTGTAATGGTCGCGAAACAGCGAGACCACCTCTTCCGCCTCGCCCAGGCGCAACAGGCCGGTGTCCACGAACACGCACTGGAGTTGGTCGCCGATGGCCTCGTGCAGCAGCACGGCGGTGACGGAGGAATCGACGCCGCCGGAGAGGCCACAGATGACCTTCGCGTCCCCCACCTGCCGGCGGATTTTGGCGATGGCCTCCTCGCGGAAGGAGGCCATGCTCCAGTCGCCGCGGCAGCCGCAGATGTTGAGCGCGAAATTGCGCAGCAATTTGTGGCCGTCCGGCGTGTGCACCACCTCCGGATGGAACTGCACACCATAAAAGCGGCGCGCCTCGTCGGCGATAGCCGCATAGGGCGCGCCCTCGGAGACACCCACCACCTCGAAACCCTCGGGCAGCCGCACCACGCGGTCGCCGTGGCTCATCCACACCTGATGCTTCTCGCCGGCCTTCCATGCGCCCTCGAACAGCGAGCAGTCCTTCACCACCTCCAGAAAGGCGCGGCCGAATTCCTGATGCTCGGAGGTTTCCACTTCGCCGCCGAGCTGGGCGACCATGGTCTGCTGGCCATAACAGATGCCGAGCACGGGCAGGCCCATCTCGAACACTCGCTCAGGGGCACGCGGGCTTTCCTCCCACGTGACGGAGGCCGGGCCGCCGGAGAGCACGACGCCCTTCAGCCCCGGCCTGTCCAGCGCCGCCTCCGCCGACTGGAAGGGCACGATCTCGCAATAGACCCCGGCTTCGCGGATGCGCCGCGCGATAAGCTGCGTCACCTGCGAGCCGAAGTCGATGACGAGGATTTCTTCATGTTGCGCGATCATGCCGGTGGATTACAGGAAGTGTCCATTGCGGGCAAGCGCCGGGGCGGTTTGTGCACAGGACAGAGAGGCGAAAGCCTATCGCGTGGTGTCGTCGGTCGCCCCCTGGTCGGCAGCCGGGGTCTGCTCCTTCCGCTTTTTCCGCTGTTCCTTCTTCCACTTGCGCCAGTTGGCGACGTTGCGGCGGTGTTCCTTCAGGCTGGCGGCGAAGACATGACCGCCGGAGCCATCGGCGACGAAATACAACTCTTTCGTCTGCGCCGGGTGGAGCACGGCGCGGATGGAATCACGGCCCGGATTGGCGATGGGCGTGGGCGGCAGACCCTTGCGGGTGTAGGTGTTCCAGGGCGTGTCCTTCTTCAGGTCGGAGCGCTTCAGCGGGCGGCCCAGGGGCAGGCCCTTCGTGATGCCATAGATGACCGTCGGATCGGCCTGCAACGGCATGCCCTTGCGCAGGCGGTTGATATAAACCGCCGCCACCCGCGGGCGCTCCGCCGGCACGGCGGTTTCCTTCTCGACGATGGAGGCGAGGATGAGCGCCTCCCGCGGGGTTTTCAGCGGCAGGCCCGGCGCCCGCTTCGGCCACTCGCTCTCCAGGAAACGACGCATGGCCGCCATCATCCGGCGCACCAGCTGGTCGCGGGTTTCGCCGCGGTTGAACTGGTATGTGTCCGGCAGCAAGCCGCCTTCCGGCGGTTCGATGGTCAGCTCGCCGCTGAGCGCCGGGTGTTCGCGCACACGCTTCAGCGCCTGGGCGACGCTGAACCCTTCCGGAATGGTGATGTGGTAGGCAACCCCCCTGCCCCGGCGCATCTGCTCCAGCACCCCGGCCAGACTCACTCCCGGCTCGAAGGCGTATTCGCCGGCCTTCAGGGGGCGCCCGTCGCCGCGCAGGCGCTGCCAGAGCAAGACGGCCAGCATGAGGTAGCGGGAGGAAACGATCCGTTCTTCCTCCAGCACACTGGCGATCTCGCCGCTGGTGGCGCCGCGCTCCACCAGAATCACCTTGCGCTCCCGCAACGGGCCGGGGGCATTGGCGTAATGGAGCATGGCGGCCACCAGCCCCGCCAGCATCAGAACCACCGCGCCCAGCATCAGCAGGCGCGAAACAATGGTTCCGACGATGCCGCGCCGACGGTTCTTGTCGCTGCTCGCCATGGGCCGCGCTCCGACCGGTCAGATTGCCGACGGCCACCCCGCGTGGCCGGTTTCACGCCCCCGGACAATGGAATGCCGCATTGCGGCGGAAAAAGGACGATGATGGCAGCCGGCATGGCTCGCCGATTACGCCACCCGCCGGAACAGCAGCGCCGCGTTGGTGCCGCCGAAGCGGGAACGCCGCCTTTTCCTCGTCTCCCCGCTCCCCCTCCCCACCTCCTTGCGCACCATTGAGGGAGGTGGGGAGGGGGAGCGGGGAGGGTTTGTCGGCCAACCATCAGGAATCAACGCGGCGCATATGCGTGGAGGATGCACGGACCGCCCCTCTTTCCGCCTCACGCCACCCGCCGGAACAGCAGCGCCGCGTTGGTGCCGCCGAAGCCGAAGGAGTTTGACAGCGCCACGTTGATCTCGCGCTTGCGCGGCGCGTTGGCGCACAGGTCGATCTGCGTCTCCACCGACGGGTTCTCCAGGTTCAGCGTCGGCGGGGCCACCTGATCGCGAATGGCCAGCACGGAGAAAATGGCCTCCACCGCGCCGGAAGCGCCCAGCAAATGCCCGATGGCCGACTTGGTGGAGGACATGGCGACATCGCCGGCGCGGTTGCCCAGCAGGCGCTCCACGGCGCGCAGCTCGATCTCGTCGCCGAGCGGGGTGGAAGTGCCATGGGCGTTGATGTAGTCGATCTCGCCCGGCTGAACACCGGCCTTTTCCACCGCCATGCGCATGCAGCGATACGCCCCGTCGCCGTCCTCCGCCGGGGCGGTGACGTGATAGGCGTCGCCGGACATGCCATAGCCGACGAGTTCGGCGTAGATCTTCGCGCCGCGTGCCCTGGCGCGCTCGTATTCCTCCAGCACCACGATGCCGGCGCCCTCGCCCATGACGAAACCATCACGGCCTTCGTCCCACGGTCGGGAAGCCTTCTCCGGCGCGTCGTTGTAATGGGTGGAAAGCGCCCGGCAGGCCAGGAAGCCGGCGATGCCCAGCGGGCAGATGGCCTGTTCGCAGCCGCCCGCCACCATCACGTCGGCGTCGCCGCGGGCGATGATGGCGGCCGCGTCGCCGATGGCGTGGGCCCCGGTGGCGCAGGCGGTGACCACCGCCGAATTCGGCCCCTTCAGGCCGTGGCGGATGGAGATGATGCCGCCGGCGAGATTGATGAGCGAGCCGGGAATGAAGAACGGCGAGACGCGGCGCGGCCCCTTGTCGCGCAGCAACAGGGAGGTCTGCTCGATGCTGGCCAGGCCGCCGATGCCGGAGCCGACCAGCACGCCGGCGCGTTCCTTCTCTTCCTCCGTCTTCAGCTCCAGACCGGCGTCGGCGATGGCCTGGCCGGCGGCGGCGACGGCGAAGACGATGAACTCGTCGTTGCGGCGCTGCTCCTTCGGCTCCATCCACTCATCGGGGTTGAAGGTGCCGTTCGTGCCGTCGCCCTTCTTCACCTCGCCGGCGATGCGGCAGGCCATTTCCGAGGCGTCGAACCGGGTGATCGGCCCGATGCCGGACCTGCCGGCCAGAATGTTGCTCCAGGTATCCTCGACATTGCCGCCAAGCGGGCTGACCATGCCAATGCCGGTAACCACCACCCTGCGCATGTGCTTGCTCCCGTTGCCGCCCGCGGACGGCCTGCTTGTTCCGAGACTCCCGACATGACGATGCGCCCGTCACGAGCGGGCGCATCGGCCAGGTTCAGCGCTCATCCGGCGCGATCGCGCCGCCGGAAAGCCCGGCTCAGGCGCTGGCGTTCTTCTCGATATACTTGATGGCGTCGCCCACGGTCTGGATGGTTTCGGCGGCGTCATCGGGGATCTCGATGCCGAACTCCTCCTCGAAGGCCATGACCATTTCCACGTTGTCCAGGCTGTCCGCGCCCAGGTCGTCGATGAAGCTGGCCTCTTCCGTCACCTTGTCGGCGTCCACACCCAGGTGCTCCACCACGATCTTCTTCACCCGATCCGCAATATCGCTCATTTGTCGTCCCTCGTTGACGGTTTGCAAACCCCCGGTGCGAGCGCGACCCAGCGCGCCACGATTCCCGCTCTCCCTAACACAAGAGTGGCGGCTTGACAAAGGCGGTATTTTCTTGCGCTGAAGCGCGACGTTCCGGCCCCTGTCAGCACATGAGCATGCC
Organism: Hyphomicrobiales bacterium; assembly: GCA_027030295.1. Taxonomy (GTDB): domain Bacteria; phylum Pseudomonadota; class Alphaproteobacteria; order Rhizobiales; family Aestuariivirgaceae; genus Thermopetrobacter. The sequence goes on along the minus strand of JALVFB010000019.1, from coordinate 1,034 downwards.
GCCGTTCACGCCCAGCACCTGGCCGGTCACGTATCCGGCTTCGTCGGAGGCCAGATAGACCGCCGCGGCGGCCACGTCCTCCGGCGTGCCGAAGCGCCCGGCGGGAATGCGCGCGAACAGGGCCTCGCGCTGCTTCTCGTCCAGCGCCTCGGTCATCGGCGTCTCGATGAAGCCCGGCGCGATGGCGTTCACAGTGATGTTGCGGCTGGCCACCTCCTGGGCCAGCGACTTGCCCATGCCGATCATGCCGGCCTTGGCGGCGGCGTAATTGGCCTGCCCGGCGTTGCCCGCCTGGCCGACCACCGAGGTGATGTTGATGATGCGGCCCCAGCGCTGCTTCATCATGCCGCGCAGCACCGCCTGGCTGAGCACGAAGGCGGCGGTGAGATTGACGTCAAGCACCGCCTGCCAGTCCTCGGCTTTCAGCCGCAGGGCGATGTTGTCCCGCGTGATGCCGGCGTTGTTCACGAGAATGTCGATGGCGCCGCCAGCCAGTTCCCCGGCCCGCTTCGGCAGCGCTTTCACGGCCTCGAGATCGGCCAGATTGCACGGCGCGGCGAAGGCGCGTTCGCCCAGCCCGGCGACGCGCTCTTCCAGCACGTTCTCGCGGGTGCCGGAAAGCACCACGGTGGCCCCCTGCGCGTGCAATGCACTCGCGATGGCGGCGCCGATGCCGCCGGTGGCGCCGGTGATCAGCGCCCTGTGTCCCGAAAGATCGAACATGCAGCTTTCCCCTTGTCATGTTTTGCATTCAGGCGCGACCGCGCAAAAGTTCCGCACCCCGGAATTACCCGTTACCCTGCCGGAAGCCCACTGCTGTCCATGAAAGCTTCAAAAGGTTCCCCAAATTCGTCATCAACCCAGTTACCTTTTCTGTCGTTTCGCCTTCCGTGCGTTTTTCGTCCCCTCCCCTGGCAGGGGGAGGTAAAGAAGAGGATTGCTCTTGTTTTCCCTCGTCATCCCTGCCATTTCCCTTGTCATTCCCGCGAAAGCGGGAATCCATCGCCGATGCAACGGCCCAGATGGATCCCCGC
>JALVFB010000018.1 GCA_027030295.1 Hyphomicrobiales bacterium | reverse complement strand
GAGGATGAACAGGCTCTTGGCCCAGGTGATGCGAAACATGCGCCTTGCCCCGTCTTGCGGCCCGTGTTCAGCCCTTGTCCTTGCCGCCGTCGTTGGCGGCCACCGGCTGGCCCTTCACCGCCACTTCCGCCACGTAGTTGCGCCGCACCTTCACCCGCACGCCATCCGCCAGCTCCACGGAGAGGTCGTCGCCGTTCACCTTCACCACCTTGCCGACGAGGCCGCCGGAGGTGACGATGGTGTCCCCGCGCCGGATGTTTTTCAGAAGCTCCTGATGCTCCTTGATCTTCTTCTGTTGCGGGCGGATGATGAAAAACCAGAACACGCCCATGATGAGCAGCAGTGGCAGGAACAGGCTGATGAGGTCGCCGCCGCCGGGCGCGCCCGCCGCCTGGGCATAAGCCGGGGTGATGAACATGGTGTCTCCCCTGAATGTTGGATCGTGCGCCAACGCTGCGCGAATCCGCGCCCGCCGGCATTCGAGTGCCGTATATAGCGCCAAAGCCCCGCCTTGCAAAAGGAAAGCGCGGCACTTATCCAATTCTCACGCAACTTTCATGAACGAACCGGCGGGAGCGGCGGCATGGGCGGAGAATTCGATCGCGACGCGGCCTACTGGCTGAAACGCATCGCCGAGGCGCTGGAGCGGCTCTCGCCGCCGCCGCGCGACACCGACCCGGGGCAGGCGGAGGGCTTTCTGTGGGACGGTGGTTCCGATTCCCTGCTGCCGGTGCCGGAGGTGCGCTTTCTGCCGCTTGCGCTGCTCAAGGGCATGGACCGGCACAAGCAGACCCTGCTGGCCAACACCCGCCGCTTCGCGCGGGCGTTGCCCGCCAACAACGCGCTTTTGTGGGGCGCGCGCGGCATGGGCAAGAGCGCGTTGATAAAGGCCGTCTTCGGCGCCCTGCGCGCGGATTTCCCCGCCCTGCGCATCGTCGAGATCGACCGCGACGTGATCGGTTCGCTGCCGCGGCTGATGCGGCTGTTGCGCGACCATGTCGACTACCGCTTCATCGTCTTCTGCGACGACCTTTCCTTCGAGGAGGAGGACGAAACCTACAAGACGTTGAAGGCGGCATTGGAGGGCGGCATCGAGGGCCGCCCGGAAAACGTGGTGTTCTACGCCACCTCCAACCGCCGTCACCTGATGCCGCGCGAGATGATCGAGAACGAGCGCTCCACGGCCATTCATCCTTCCGAGGCGACGCAAGAGAAGGTGTCGCTTTCCGACCGCTTCGGCCTGTGGCTGGGTTTCTATCCGTGCGATCAGGACACCTATCTCGCCATCGTGCGCGCCTACGCGGCGCACTTCGGGCTGACGGTGGACGATGATGAGCTGAAGGCGCGGGCCATCGAATGGGCGGCCACTCGCGGCGGTCGTTCGGGCCGCGTCGCCTGGCAGTTCATCCAGGATTTGCGCGGGCGAATGGCGGAAGGCGCCTGAGCCTCACTTCCCCAGCCCGTGCCGCAGAAAGAGAATGATCTGCCAGCGCTCCTTTTCCGACAGCACGTCCTTGAACGCCGGCATGGCGGTTTTCAGCTTTTCGCCGCCCTCCGAGATCGTCCACATCAGGAAGCCGTCGCTGGCGATGGGCATGCGCACGGTGAAGGCGATGTTCGCCGGCGGCGGGTCCAGCTCCTTGCCGGCCTCGCCGTCGCCCACGCCCTTCGCGCCATGGCAGGAGGCGCAATTTTCCTCATACAGCTTGCGCCCGGCCCCGATGTTCTCGCCCGTGGGCTTCAGCGGATTGTGCTTCGTCGCATAAGGCGCGGGCACGCCGCCACCCATCATCACCCGCCGGTGACGCACCGGGTTGCCCATGCGCCGGCCCTTCATCATGCCGCGTCCCATCATCGGGCCGCCGCGCTCGCCCATCATCGGCCCTCCCTGCGCCAGATGCACCCCGGCCCTGCCGGAAAGCCGCGCCGGTTCGCACAGCTCGTTGTCGGCGCACAGGCCCGCGCCCGCTCCCGTTGCCAGCAGGGCCAGCAGCCCCAGCCCCGGCAATATCCTTTTCATGCGTTCGCTCCCTTGTCGTTGCTGCGAATGTCGATGCCGTGAATGTGCGTGTTCCGCCGCCGGCAGGCAAGGCGGTCCTCATAACGTTGACGTGAAAACCCCGCCATGAAGGAGTTCGCCTCCTTAACCTACCGAATTGTAATCATTGATTGCCCGTTGCCATTTTGCGATAGTGCGGCACGAGGCGCGCCATGCCGCATGCATGGCGGGGAGGAATGTTCGGGCAACGAGAGGTAGGCAGGAACTCATGGGTACGTTTTCCATCTGGCACTGGTTGATCGTTCTGGTGGTGGTGCTGTTGCTGTTCGGCGGCTCCGGCAAGATTTCCACGCTCATGGGCGATCTGGCCAAGGGCATCAAGAGCTTCAAGAAGGGGCTCTCCGACGATGACGACGCCGTGGCCGCCGACGAGAAGAAAGCCATCGAAAACGGGCGGGGCGCGCGGCAGGCCCAGGCCTCCACCCGCGAAAAGACCGGCACGGACAGCTGAATATCCCGCTTCCGGCTACTGGTTGCGGCCACATGACGCGAAAGGCTGTTCATGTTCGATTTCGGCATAGGCACTTCGGAGCTTCTGGTCATCGTCGTGGTGGCGCTCATCGTGGTCGGGCCGAAGGAACTGCCCGCGTTGCTGCGCACCATCGGCCGCATGGTCGGCAAGGTGAAGGCGCTGGCCGCCGAGTTTCAGGGGCATCTGGACGAGCTGGCCCGCGAAACTGGCGTCGATGACGTCAAGAAGAAGGTCGAGGAGGAGATGGAGGAGCTGTCCATCGAGGATCTCGACCGCGAATTCACCGAGATCGAACGCGAAATGCGCGAGCAGCTGGCCAGTGGCGCCAAACCCCTGAGCGAGGCGGAAGAGGCCGACGACGAAGATCTGACCGGCGAGGACGAGCGTCCGCTGCCCGAGACGCTGGATCTGGACGAAGACCTGGACGAGACGGGCGAGGACGACGAGGAGGACATGCCGGAGCCGCCCGCGCCGGAACCATCCGCGGAAGAAAAGGTGGCCTTGCAGACGACGCGGCCGGAACCGCCCACGTCGCGCGACGCCCCGGAGGCAGAGAGGCCGAAGGAGCCGAAAGAAAAGGCCGCCTCATCTCGGACGGAAAAGACGCCGTCTTCAAAAGCCGTCGTTGGCGAATGAGCGGCTGAGAAACAGCAGAACACAGGCGCATGAGCACGAAGGAACTCGCGGAAAAGCCCGGTGGCCTGCCTTCCGAGCCGCCGGAGGAAGAGCTGGATGAAGTGGAGGCCTCCAAGGCTCCGCTGCTGGAGCATCTCATCGAGTTGCGCCAGCGGCTCATCTATTCGCTCATCGGCTTCGTCGCCGCCTTCCTGGTGAGCTTCTATTTCGCCAATCCCATCTTCAATTTCCTGCTGCTGCCCTACAAATGGGCGCTGGGCGACGCCTCGAAGCTGCATCTCATCTACACCGCGCCGCAGGAGTTCTTCTTCACCCAGCTCAAGATCGGCATGTTCGGCGGGCTGTTCCTGGCCTTTCCGCTCATCGCCATCCAGATCTACAAGTTCGTCGCGCCGGGGCTATACAAGCACGAGCGCGCCGCCTTCCGGCCTTATCTCATCGCCACGCCGCTGCTGTTCCTGGCCGGCGCGGCGCTGGTCTTCTTCTTCATCCTGCCGGTGGCGCTGAAGTTCTTCGCCAGCTTCCAGCAGACCGGCGGCGAGGGCAGGGCGACCATCGATCTGTTGCCGAAGGTTTCCGAATATCTCTCGCTGGTCATGACCCTCATTCTCGCCTTCGGCGTGGCCTTTCAGTTGCCGGTGGTTCTCACCCTTCTGGGGCGCGTCGGCATCATCAGCTCCGAACAGCTCAAGAAGGGCCGCCGCTACGCCATCGTGGCGGTGGTGGTCATCGCCGCCATTTTCACCCCGCCCGATCCGTTTTCGCAGATCGGTCTGGCCCTGCCCATGGTGGGTCTGTATGAACTGGCCATCTGGCTGGTGCGCATGAGCGAACAGAAGCGCGCCCAGGCGGAAGAGGCCGGTTGATTTTCCTTTCCGGTGAGGCGGCAAATCGTGTAATCCCTCCCCCGAGAGTCGTTCTGCTAGGGGATTCCCATGTTTGACATTCGCTGGATTCGCGAACACCCGGAGGAATTCGACCGCGGCATGGCCCGCCGCGGGCTGGAGCCACAGGCTGCCGCCCTGCTGGCGCTGGACGAGGAGCGCCGCAAGATTCTCACCGAGCTTCAGGAATTGCAGAACCGCCGCAACGCGCTCAGCAAGCAAATCGGCCAGGCCATGGCGCAGGGCGAAAAGGCGCGCGCCGAGGAGCTGAAGCGCGAGGTCGCGGCCATGAAGGCGCGCATCCAGCAGCTGGAGGACTTGGCGCGCGAGAAGGAGGCCGAACTGCGCGCCGCGCTCGCCGCCCTGCCGAACATCCCGCGCGAGGAGGTGCCCGACGGCGAGGACGAGAGCGCCAACGTCGAGGTGCGCCGCGAGGGCGAACCGCCGCAATTCGACTTCGCGCCGAAGCAGCATTTCGAGCTGGGCGAGGCGCTGGGCATGATGGACTTCGAACGCGCCGCGAAGATCGCCGGCAGCCGCTTCGTCGTGCTGCGCGGCGCGCTGGCGCGGCTGGAACGCGCGCTGGCGCAGTTCATGCTGGACGTGCAGACCGCCGAACACGACTATGAGGAAGTCTGGCCGCCACTGCTGGTGCGCGATGACGCCCTGTTCGGCACCGGCCAGCTGCCCAAGTTCGCCGAGGACCTGTTCCGCACCACCGACGACCGCTGGCTCATTCCCACCGCCGAAGTGCCGCTGACCAACCTCGTGCGCGAGGAGATCGTGCCCGAATCCGATTTGCCGAAGCGCTTCTGCGCCCTCACGCCGTGCTTCCGTTCCGAGGCCGGCGCGGCCGGGCGCGACACCCGCGGCATGATCCGCCAGCACCAGTTCGACAAGGTGGAGCTGGTGAGCATCACCACGCCGGAAGAGGGCAGGGCGGAGCTGGACAGGAAGCTGGCCTGCGCCGAGGACATCCTGAAGCGCCTGGAGTTGCCTTACCGGGTGATGCTGCTGTGCGCCGGCGACATGGGCTTTTCCGCCGAGATAACGTTCGATCTGGAGGTCTGGCTGCCGGGGCAGAATACCTATCGGGAAATCTCGTCGGTGTCCCTGTGCGGCGACTTTCAGGCCCGCCGCATGAACGCCCGCTATCGGCCCGAGGGCGAGAAGAAGCCGCGCTTCGTGCATACGCTGAACGGCTCCGGCCTCGCCGTGGGCCGCACCCTCATCGCTGTGATGGAGAACTACCAGAACCCCGACGGCTCCATCACCATCCCCGAAGCCCTGCGCCCCTACATGGGCGGAATGGAACGGATCGCGGCGGAGTAGGGCGAACGGTGCACATCATGGCCGGAAGGGGATTTCATCCCCTTCCGGAATATTTCTGGAAGGGATTTTCAATCCCTTCCATCACACAAACCCCGATCTCCTTCGCAAAGAGCGGCGAGAACCTCATAGTCTTCAGGCAGGGGTTGAAACCCCTGCGAAACGTTCCGGAACAGGATAAAATCCTGTTCCGGCTTGAGATTTCATCCCCTTCCGGAATATTTCTGGAAGGGATTTTCAATCCCTTCCATCACTCAAGACCCGATTTTCCTTCGCAAGAAGCGGCAATAACCTCATAACCTTCAGGCAAGGGGTGAAACCCGTGA
>JALVFB010000017.1 GCA_027030295.1 Hyphomicrobiales bacterium | reverse complement strand
TGACTCCGCCCTATGGCGGCATCCTGTGCCACGAGGAGGCGCACATCAACACCGACGAATGCGGCGCGCCGGAGTTCTTCACCGGCGCCAAGCTGATCCCGCTTGACGGCGACCACGGCAAGCTGACGCCGGAGACGGTGGAACGGCGCCTGGCCGCCTTCGCTCACGGCGAGCATCAGGTGAAGCCGGCGGCGCTGTCCATTTCCAACCCCACGGAATGGGGCGTGCTCTACACCCCGGCGGAGGTGAAGGCGCTGGCCGGGGTGGCGCACGCGCACGGCATGCTCCTGCACGTGGACGGCGCGCGCTTCGCCAACGCGGTGGCGGCGCTGTCCTGCCATCCGGACGACCTGGCCGGGCGGGCGGGTGTGGACGCGCTGTCGCTGGGGGCCACCAAGAACGGCGCCATGATGGCCGAGGCGGTGCTGTTTTTCCGCACCGCGCTGGCGGAAGAATTTCCGCGCCGGCGCAAGCGGGCGGGGCAGCTCCTGTCCAAGGGGCGCTATCCGGCGGCGCAGATGATCGCCTGGCTGCGCGACGACCTTTGGCTCGACCTGGCGCTGCACGCCAACGCCATGGCGCGGCTGCTGGCGGCGCGGCTGGACGACGTGAGGAGCGTGCGCATCGCCGTGCCGGTGGAGACGAACATGGTCTTCGCCTGGCTGCCGCGCCGGCTGCACGAGGCGCTCATGCAGGAGGGGGCGGAATATTATTGCTGGCGCGAGGAGGCCGACGAAGTGCTGGCGCGGCTGGTCTGTTCGTGGCAGACGCGGGAGGAGGAGATCGAGGCCTTCATGACCGCCGTGGAGCGCCACGCACCTCGTGTCGGCGGGGCTTGACAGCATCGGCGCGCTGCCGCACCAGATGATCCCGGCATGACCCATCCTCTCGCACAGGCCCGCCGCGTGGTGGTGAAGATCGGCTCCGCCCTCCTGGTGGAGGCCGCAAGCGGACGGCTGAAGCAGGACTGGCTGCATTCACTCGCCGACGATCTGGCGGCATTGCACGCGAATGGCGCGGACGTGCTGGTGGTGTCCTCCGGCGCGGTGGCGCTGGGCGCGCGCCTGCTGGGGGTGCCGCTCAAGCGCGAGAAACGGCGGCTGGAGGAAAGCCAGGCGGCGGCCGCGGTGGGGCAGATCGCGCTGGCCAGGGCCTGGGCCGATGCGTTGGCGCGGCATGGCATCGTGGCGGCGCAGGTGCTGCTGACGCTCACCGATACCGAACGGCGCCGCCGCTATCTGAACGCGCGGGCCACCCTGTGCACCCTGATGCGGCGCCGCGCCGTGCCGGTCATCAACGAGAACGACACCGTGGCCACCGACGAGATCCGCTATGGCGACAACGACCGGCTGGCGGCGCGCGTGGCCTCCATGATGCAGGCGGACTGCCTGGTGCTGCTTTCCGACGTGGACGGGCTTTACACGGCGCCGCCGGAGCGGTCGGATGCAAGGCACATCCCCGTCGTCAACGCCATCACCGAGGACATTCTGGCCATGGCCGGGGAGGCGAAAACGCCGGTCGGTTCCGGCGGCATGAAGACCAAGCTGGAGGCGGCGCGCATCGCCACCGGCTCCGGCGCGCACATGATCATCGCCGACGGGCATGCGGCGCATCCCATCCGCCGCATTCTTGACGGCGCGCGGCACACGTGGTTCAAGGCCGCCAGTGGCTCGCTGGCGGCGCGCAAGCGCTGGATCGCCGGCGCCCTGGCGCCCGCCGGCGCCATCGTCGTGGACGAAGGCGCGGCGCGGGCCTTGCGGCAGAACCGCTCGCTGCTGCCGGTGGGCGTGGTGCGGGCGGAGGGCGACTTTTCGCGTGGCGACGCGGTGCGGGTGCTCGACGAGAAGGGGCGAGAGCTGGCGCGCGGCATCGCGCTTTATGATCGGGCGGACGTGGATCGCATCCGCCGCCGGCGCACGGAGGAGATCGAGGCCATCCTCGGCTATCCGCCGCGCGCCGCGCTCATTCACAAGGACGATCTGGTGCTCACCGGCGACAAGGAAACCAGAGAAGGCGCAGCGTCATGACCGAACATCGCGACATTCCCTCCCTGATGCTGGAACTGGGCAAAAGGGCGCGCGCCGCCACCCAGGCGCTGGCCGATGCCTCCACCGGGGCAAAGAACGCGGCGCTCGACGCCGTGGCGGCGGCCATCGACGCGCGGCGCGCCGACATTCTGAGCGCGAACGAGAAGGACATCGCGCTGGCGCGGGAAAAGGGGCGGCCGGATGCCTTCATCGACCGGCTGATGCTGAACGATGCGCGCATCGACGGCATCATTGCAAGCCTCGCCGTCATCCGCGATCTGCCCGATCCGGTGGGCAGCGTCATCGACGAATGGGAGCGGCCCAACGGGTTGAGGATCGCGCGGGTGCGGGTGCCGCTGGGGGTCATCGGCATCATCTACGAGGCCAGGCCCAACGTGACCGCCGACGCCGGGGCGCTGTGCCTGAAATCGGGCAACGCGGTGATCCTGCGCGGCGGCTCGGACAGTTTTCATTCCTCCGCCGTGCTGGTGGACTGCCTGCGGCAGGGCCTGCGCGAAGCCGGTCTGCCCGAAGACGCCATCCAGATGGTGCCGGTGACCGACCGGGCGGCGGCCGGCGAAATGCTGCGCGGGCTTGGCGGCAACATCGACGTCATCGTGCCGCGCGGCGGCAAGTCGCTGGTGGCGCGGGTGCAGGAGGAAGCACGGGTGCCGGTGTTCGCGCATCTGGAGGGGCTGTGCCATACCTACATCGACGGCGATGCGGATGTGGAAAAGGCGGTCAACGTGACGGTGAACGCCAAGATGCGCCGGCCCGGCATCTGCGGGGCGACGGAGACGGCGCTCATCGACGCTTCCGGCGCGGAGAAGCTGCTGGCGCCGGTGGTCAAGGCGCTGCTGGAAGCGGGCTGCGAGGTGCGCGGCGATGAAGCCACCCAGGCGGTGGACGCGCGGGTGAAGCCGGCCACGGAAGAGGACTGGCGCACGGAATATCTGGCGCCCATCATTTCGGTGAAGGTGGTGAATGGCGTTGACGAGGCCATTTCGCATATCCGCGAATACGGCTCCGGGCACACGGACGCCATCATTACCGAAAACGCCGAAACGGCGGAAAAATTCCTCAAGGAAGTGGACAGCGCCATCGTGCTGCACAACGCCTCCACCCAGTTCGCCGACGGCGGCGAGTTCGGTTTCGGCGCGGAAATCGGCATCGCCACCGGGCGCATTCATGCTCGGGGGCCGGTGGGGCTGGAGCAGCTCACCATTTTCAAGTATCAGGTGCGCGGCAGTGGCCAGACGCGCCCGGCGTGAGCGGGGTGGTTTGCATCAGCCAATTTTCATGCTGCCTGGCATCAGCCGGCGCGGGCGGCTTGCGGGCGCGAGGCGCAGGCAAATTCACGAGCCTCCGCCGCCACGCGGCGGGCGAAATCCATCACCTCCGCCACCCGCACTTCGGGGGTGATGGGCAGGTGATGCACATCCACCCGCAGCAGCCGGCGGTTGCGCGCGGCCAGCTTGCGGATCTTCCGGCGCAAGCGCTCGCCGGCGGCGTGCGCACCCGCCTCGTCCGCACCCTTCAACAGCACCAGGAAGGCGTCGTCCAGACAGCCCAGGGTGTCGCAGTTGCGGGTGCTCTCCAGCAGCAGCAGGGCGATTTGCCGGCGCAGGGACGCGTCAGCCGCAGCGGGCAGCAGAATGAGCAGGGTGGTGGCCTCCTCCGGCAGGCGGATGCTCTGATAGCGCGCCAGCGAGCGGGCGAAGCCGGTGGCGGAAAGCAGGGGCAGGTGTGCATCCAGCCGCGAGGGATCGCGCGCCAGCCATGCCAGCCGCCGCACGTGCATGCGCGCGCGCGCCAGGTGCCGCCGCGCCCGGCGCAAGCGTTCGGCCTGTTCCGCAGTGATGGGACAGAACATGTCACATCCCCTCGCGCGCGCCCCGTCTTCCCGATGTTCATCCTACCGCCAAGGCGGCGGCGTTGCCAAGCCCCACGCCCGGAGCTAATGAAGGGCTGGTAAATGGCCTGAATTCGGGAAGGGCGGCATGATGGACAATTCCCCACAGGTGGCGGTGATCATGGGCAGCCAGTCGGACTGGCCCATCATGCGCCATGCCTGCGACACGCTGGAAGAGCTGGGCATCGCCTATGAGGCGCGCATCGTTTCCGCCCACCGCACGCCGGAGCGGCTCTATGCCTTCGCCCGCGGCGCACATGAAGAAGGCTTTCGCGTCATCATCGCCGGCGCCGGCGGCGCGGCGCACCTGCCGGGCATGACGGCGGCGCTGACGCATCTGCCGGTGTTCGGCGTGCCCATCCAGTCCCGCGCGCTTTCCGGCAAGGACAGCCTGCTTTCCATCGTGCAGATGCCGGGCGGGGTGCCGGTGGGCACGCTGGCCATCGGCAAGGCCGGGGCCATCAACGCCGCGCTGCTGGCGGCGGCGGTGCTGGCGCTGTCCGATGCGGCGCTGGAGGAACGGCTGCTGGAATGGCGGGCGCGGCAGACGGCCTCGGTGGCCGAGTTTCCGGTAGACGAGGATACGGCATGATCGACGGCGCGACCGGGGACGGGCGGGCGGCGCTGCCGCCGGGGAGCGTCATCGGCATTCTCGGCGGTGGCCAGCTGGGGCGCATGCTGGCGCTGGCGGCGGCACGGCTGGGTCTGCGCGCGCATGTCTACGCTCCGGAAGGCGACAACCCGGCGTTTGACGTGGCGCACGCGCACTCGGAAGCGGCGTGGGACGACGCGGCGGCGCTCAGCCGGTTCGCCGGGGTGGTGGACGTCATCACCTACGAGTTCGAGAACGTGCCGCTGTCCACGGCCGAATTCCTGGCCGAGCGCAAACCGCTGCGGCCGGGGGTGGAGGCGCTGCGCGTCGCCCAGGATCGATTCAATGAGAAGCGCTTCGTCGCCGATCTGGGCATTCCCACGCCGCCGTTCGTCAACATCGAGACGCCGGAAGATCTGGAAGCGGCGCGCCGGCTGCCGTTGCCGGCGGTCTTGAAGACGCGCCGGCTGGGCTATGACGGCAAGGGGCAGGCGCTGGTGCGCCCCGGCGACGATGTGGCCGCGGCGTGGGAGGCGCTGGGGCGCGTGCCCTGTCTGCTGGAAGGATTCGTGGAATTCGCCTGCGAGGTTTCGGCGCTGGTGGCGCGCGGAGTGGATGGGCGGATCGTCGCCTTCGACGTGCCGCGCAACGAGCATGAACATCACATTCTGCGCCGCTCGCACGTGCCGTCCGGTCTGAGGGCGGAAACCGAACGGGCGGCGCAGGACATTGCGCGCAAGCTGGCGGAGGCGCTGGATTACGTGGGGGTGCTGGCGGTGGAGTTGTTCGTGGTGCGGCGGGCGGATGGCGCGGAAGAGCTGGTGTTCAACGAGATGGCGCCGCGCGTGCACAATTCCGGCCACTGGACGGAAGCGGCCTGCGTGATTTCCCAGTTCGAGGCGCATGTGCGTGCCGTCGCCGGCTGGCCGCTGCCGGCTCCGGCGCGGCACCATGATTGCGTCATGACCAACATTCTGGGCGCGGAAGCCGACGACTGGGCGGCGCTGGCGGCGGAAGAGGAGGCCGTCCTGCACCTGTATGGCAAACGCGCGGTGAAGCCGGGCCGCAAGATGGGGCACATCACCCGCCTGCTGCGGCCCGCATGACAAGGCCCGCGCCTTTCAGACCCGTCAGCACGAATTCCACCGCCAGGGCGGCGAGGATGATGCCGAGCACGCGGGAGATGGCGCGCACCGCCGTTTCGCTCAGGAAATGCGCGGCGTGGCTGACGATGGTGAACAGCAGCCAGGTGAACAGCAGCACGGCGAGGAGAATGCTCACGACGATGGTCTGGGCGGCGGCGTCCCCGGCATGCCGGCCCATCAGCAGGATGACGGAGGTAATCGCCCCCGGTCCGGCGATGAGCGGAATGCCCAGCGGAAAGACCCAGACATCGTCCACCGCCCGCCAGGCATGCGGTGGCTCCTTGTGGGAAAGGGCGCGGCGGCGGCGCTCGGCGCGTTTCTCGAACAGCATTTCCACCGCGATCATGAACAGCAATATGCCGCCGGCGATGCGGAAGGCCGGCATGGAGATGCCGAACAGGCCGAGGATGGCCTTGCCGAAAAAGGCGAACAGCAGCAGCACCCCGGCGGCCAGCAACACGGAGAGCCGGGCGATGCGCCGGCGTTCGACGGGCGTCTGATCCTGCGTCAGCGCCACGAACACCGGCGTCAGCCCCAGGGGGTCGATGATCACGAACAGGGTGGCGAAGGCAGGCAACGCCACATCCGACCACAGGTGCATGCGCCCTTTCCCTTCCGCTTGCGTGACGGTCCGCAGTCTGCGCCGGTTTCCTCGCCAGAGGCAAGCCCCATTCACTTTTTCTTTCCCTTTGTTGGGCATATCGGAGCGGTGGGGATCATATAGACGCCGGGCCGTGGCGTTCGGCGGCATTGGCGGGAAAAGACATGAATGAAACGGATGCCATGAGCGGGGCAATCGAGGTCTGCCAGACGGGGGGCGAAGCCAGGTTTCACTGGGATATCCGGGGCGACCGCGTTCACTGGAGCGGGCCGGCGCGGGAATTGCTCGGCATCGCCGAGGATATGGATATCTCGAACAGCCGCGAGCTGATGCTGCTCATGGACCCCTCGCACATCGATTTTCGCCACGAGGCCATTTTCGGCAGCAGTCCGGAGCGCCGCGACTATGTGGTGAGCTATCGCATGTTTCCGCGGGGGCGCGACCATGACATGAACATCATGGTGGTGGAGCGCGGGCGCTGGCTGCCGGATGTCCATGGCCGCCCGGCGCATGTGTTCGGCACCATTCAGCGCATGGACTGCGCCGTGGACGGTGGCTGCGATGTGGTGGGGCTGCCGGAACAGATGGATCCTTCCTCCGGCCTGTATTGCCGCAGCTATTTCTTTCGTCGTCTGCAACAGTTTCTCACGGAGGCGGAAAGCGGCGACGAGCATGCCGCGCTGCTGATCGTCTCATTGCGCAATTTCTCCATCATTTTCGATGCCTATGGCTACGAGGCGGCGGATTCGGCCTATGCGCAGGTGGCGCAGCGGCTGAGTCGCGTGTTGCGCGCCGGCGACATCATCGCGCGTTATGGCGACAACCGCATGGCCATGCTCATCCATGATTGCCGCGAAGACGACCTGGGCCCGGCCCTGAAGCGCTTTCTGCACGCGCCCGCCGCCGATCCGGTGATGACCGACCATGGCCCGGTGTGGCCGGTGTTGTCCATCGGCGCGGCGCTGCTGCCGCAGAACGCGCGCACCCTCACCGAGGCCATCGCCTGCGCGGAAGAGGCCCTGGCGGAAGCGGAGGAGCGCCCGGCCAGCGCCGCGGTGGTCTATGCGCCCTCTGCCGATCAGGTGTCGCGCCGCACCATGAAGGCGCGCATGGCCAACGAGATTTTCGACGCCCTGCGGCGGAAGCGGTTCACGCTGGCGTTTCAGCCGGTGGTGCACGTGCAGGACGGCAAGCCGGTGTTTCACGAGGCGTTGTTGCGCATCCTGGATGCGGAAAACCGGCCCATGCCCGCCAGCCATCTGATCCCGGTGGCGGAAGAGCTGGGCCTGGTGCGGCTGGTGGACATCGACGTGCTGGACATGGCCCTGGAGGCGATGAAGATAAAAGCCGAGGGGCGGCTTTCCATCAACATTTCCGCCACCACGGTGATGGACGCGGAAGGTTTCCTGGAGCGCCTGACGGAGGAGCGGGATCTGATCCGCGGCAGGCTGATCGTGGAAATCACCGAATCGGCGGTGCTCAACGATTCCGAACGGGTGAACGGCTTCATCGATCGGCTGCACGAGCTGGGGTGCGAGGTGGCGCTGGACGACTTCGGCGCCGGGTACACGTCCTTCCGCAACCTGCGCGACTTCAATTTCGATATCGTGAAGCTGGATGGCGCCTTTTGCGAAGATCTCAGCAACAACCGGAAAAACCAGCATTTCGTGCGTTCGCTCATCAATCTCGCCAACAACACCGGCATGCGGCTGGTGGCGGAATGGGTGGAAAACGAGGAAGACGCCCGCCTGCTGCGCGAATGGGGAGTGGATGCGATGCAGGGATACCTGTTCGGCCGCCCCGAGTGCTGTGACGGCTGGCCGCAGCTGCGGCGTGAGAAGGCGGCCGAAGACGGGGAAACGCCGGTGGTGCGGGCGAACGTGTTGCAAGGCGATGCGGTTGCTGCGCCGAGTCCGGCGCGGGAGGGTGAAACGCCCGTGGTGCCCGAGGAAGAACGGCGGCCGGAAGTTGTCGGGGCCGAGGAGATGCCGGAGGCCGGGCCGGCGCCGGGCGCGGAGGCGGATGTTCGCGCCGAACAGCCACGGGTGGATGCGGACACGCCTTCATCGGCGCCGGAGCGGGCGGCGGACAAGGTGGACGATGCGCCCATCGGGCAACTGATGATGGCGCTGGAGGAGGATCTGGCCCGGTTGCGGGCGATGCTGGCGAATTTGCAGAAACACGCGAATGCGCCCGCCGCGACCGATGAGCCGACGCAGGCCGCCGGGGCGGAAAGCGCCTGATTCGCGACCATGCCCGTCAGGCGGGGGAGGCACGCCCCGCGCAATCCGGCTTCGGGTCATGCCGGACCAATGCCTCCGCCACCCTTTACTGTCGGCCGGTGCGGGCGCATATTGGCCGGAAAGGCAATTCCGGAAACGTGGACGGCATGACCATCGACATCGCTTCGCAGACGCAAACGCGCATCGACCTCGTGGGGCTGGAGCGCGGGCAACTGGCCCGCGTGCTGGCCGATATCGGTGTGCCCGAGCGTCAGTCGAAAATGCGCGTGCAACAGCTCTGGCACTGGATATATCACCGCGGCGTCCGCTCGTTTGACGAGATGACCAACATCTCGAAAGACCTGCGGGCGACGCTGGCGCGGCGCTGCGCCATCTCGCGGCCGGAAGTGGTGGTGCACCAGAAATCGGTGGACGGCACGCGCAAGTGGCTGCTGCGGCTGGCGCCGGATGCGCACGGGCAGCGCCATGAGGTGGAGATGGTGTTCATCCCGGAGGAAGACCGCGGGACGCTTTGCATCTCCTCGCAGGTGGGCTGCACGCTCAACTGCTCCTTCTGCCACACCGGCACTCAGCGCTGGGTGCGCAACCTCACGGTTGCCGAGATCATCGGCCAGGTGCTGGTGGCGAAGGATGCGCTGGGCGACTGGCCGATGCTCATCGAGCGGCATCCGGACCCGCCCGCCGCCGGACGCTTCATCACCAATGTCGTGTTCATGGGCATGGGCGAGCCGTTGTACAATCCCGAGAACGTGTTCGCCGCCTGCCGGGTGCTGGCCGATGGCGAGGGGTTGGCACTGTCGAAGCGGCGCATCACCGTTTCCACCGCCGGGGTGGTGCCGGAAATCCCGCGGCTGGGGGCGGAAACCGGCGTCATGCTGGCCATTTCGTTGCACGCCACCACGGATGACGTGCGCGATGAGCTGGTGCCGCTGAACCGCAAGTATCCCATCGCCGGGCTGCTGGAAGCCTGCCGCGCCTATCCGGGGCTGTCGAACGCCAAACGCATCACCTTCGAATACGTGATGCTGAAGGGGGTGAACGATTCGGAGGCCGATGCGCGGCGGCTGGTGGCGATGCTGCGCGGCATTCCGGCGAAGGTGAATCTCATTCCCTTCAACCCATGGCCGGACAGCCGCCATGCATGCTCCGACTGGGAAACCATCGAGCGCTTCGCCGAGATCGTCAACGATGGCGGGCTGGCCGCGCCCATCCGCACGCCGCGCGGACGCGACATTCTGGCCGCCTGCGGTCAGCTCAAGTCGGAATCGGAACGCCTGGCGGCGCGGCGGCGCTCCCGGCGGCTCCGCTGATCACACCAATATGCATAAAGAACCACCCGCCGCCCCGCGCCCCCACTTGGGCCCCCAAATTATGAAAAACAAGGGCCTGAGGGGCGCGGAGCGGGTTCACCGGTCAACCTTTGCGCGGCTTGGTATCACACCACGCGATGCAAGGAATGTCCGAAGATGGCGCGGGCCGGCCTCATTGATAGGCGCGGATTTCAACCGCCCTGTTCAGGATGTAGGGCTGGCCATTGCGCGTCCGATACCTCAGGGATTCCTCGCCAAGCGCATTTACCGAAATGATGTTGTCCGCCGATATGCCGAAATCGATAAGCGCGTCGCGCACACGGCCCGCTCGTTTGAGCGACAAGGTATGATTGAAGCGGGAACTCCCCGATGCGTCCGCGTAGCCGGTTATCGTGAAACGATATGAACCGGAGCCGTATTTCCTGCTGAAGGCCGCCAGCAAGGCGGATGACCTGGCGCTGAGTCTGGACGAGCCGAGGCGGAAATAAATGATTTCCTTCCCGATCATGTCAAACGTTGCATGACGGGAGGTGGAACGGGCTTGCGAAGCGTCGGCTCTCACGTTCACCAGGAGCTTGCTTTCCGTTTCGCAAACGGCATCCGGTTTTTCATTCATCAGCCGGCGGCTCTCTTCCCTCGAGTAATCCAGCTTGACGCCGTCGATGGCGCAGGTGACACGTTCCGCCGCCGTGAGCCTGTCGCACACCGCGCCCAACGCCCGCATGCGCGTCGCCTCGGCCGCCCTGTATGTGGAAGAGGTTCCATTATACAGGCAGGAATAGAGTTCTTCCGCCGTGGCCGGCATGAAAAGAAAAAGAACGACGCCACTTCCCGCCAATGCCTGAAAAAATCGTTTTTTCATGACATCCATCTCCGATCAGTCCGGCACCTTGAATATGTTGTCAAGGTCAGCGTCCGTCATGGTGCCCGCCTTGATGTTCTTGGCCGCGTCCACGCGGATATCCTCGACATAGCGAGCCAGCTCGAGCGCATTGGCCATCGTGAAGTTGAAGCGGCGCGGAAAGCCATGGGTGCGCTTCTCGATCTGCGCGGCAACGGCGCCGTTCTCATAGAGAATGAAATTCACGCTCGTCGAAATCTTGCTGTCCTTGTCGCCTTCCACGTAAAGAACGGTTTTCGAGAACTGTCTGCGCAGGCCCTTGCTTTGCGCTTTCTTCCCCCACGCCTCCGCAATGAGGAGGCCACGCACCAGCCTGCAGGCCGGCGAGGTTTCGGGGGCCATGGGCTTCCGGATGTCCTTGTTGCAGTTTTCGGTGACCGGCTCCAGGCTCAGGGCGATGATCTCCGCCTTGATGTCGAGCTTTCGCTTGATGTCGATGAAGTTGAGCCGCAGAATCGGCCCCTTGTTCTCGTCAACGTCCCAGTCCACCCACATCTGGCCGGTGGCTTCGGATCCCGGCACGAAATATTGAATGTTCACGGAAGGCATGTTCCGCGCCAAATCTTTTTTCAGATTGCCCTTCGGCCGGATGCCGTTGAGCTTGTCCGCCGATTCCTGTTGCGTTTTCGCCATGCTTTCGGTGCGTTTGGCGTGTTCCTCCCTGGCCCGTTCCTCGCGGCGTTCGTCGATGATGTCCTTCTTTGCCATTTTCCAGAAGTTGGCGGCCGCCTGCACCCTGTCGATCGCCGTGCCGGAGCCCCGCAACCGCGTGCAATAATCGTTGTTGATGAACGTGACCCGCACGGAGCGCGCCTTTCTCATCAGCTCCACGATGGATTGAGCGGCGATACCGGACAGGATTATCATGTTCGTGGATTCACCGACGACACCAATGAGATTCTGCGTTCCATGGCGTCCGAAATTGAGGGTCACCGGCACTTTCCGGTTTTCCGGAATGGTTGGCAGGGGGGTTTTCATTTGCAGGCTGACAATGATGTTTCCATCGTTATCAAAGGATACGATTATCCCCTGATTGTTCGTGGCGATCTGCTTCTCCCCCAATTGCATGGTGCTCCACCGGGTGGAAGCGCAGGAGGATGAGGTCGCTTTCTTGCCGGACCTGCGGCGTCCCCTCCTGTAGGATGGCTTCCTGCCTGTGCCCGGCAGATTGATGGTGATCCCGAAAGCGTGCGCGCGTTCGACGGAGAGCCCCCCGACGCCACCATCCAGCGGCAGACCAATGATCGCGCCGGCGCACACGAGCGCGCCGGCAATGAAATACGGAAATCCAGACCGCATCCCCTCCATTCCCCAACTGTTTTTGAGCCTCCCGAAAAATATTCGCGGAGTATATATGCGCCAGAGGTATTTCGCAACAGGGAGTGGAAACGCGGGGCGGTTCGTCGCCCGGATTTTCAGCAGACGGGCGTCAGCTGTCGCGGTAGAAGATGTGGCGCCCGATCTTGACCACCGGGCGCATCATGCTGGCCCAGGTGGGGCGCACATAGTCGGCATGATAGAAGGCCACGCCTTCCAGCCGCGGCATGCGAATGCGGCCGCGCAGGGCCTTGGCCGCCAGGCGACGGGCCACCGCCCATTGCCGGCGGTTGGTGGGATAGTCGGGCTTGCCGTCGCAGGCGAAGGAGAACTGGCAGGAATTGCGGCGTTCCGCGCCCTGATAGACCACGCCACAAACGGAATTGGGAAAGCGCGGGTCGCGCACCCGGTTCAGAATGACCTTGGCGACCGCCAGCTTCCCCTGCATGCTTTCCGAACGGGCCTCGAAATAGATGGCCTTGGCCAGGCACATGCGCTCGCGCAGGCGTTTCTTGCGTTCGGCCAGCAGACGGGCGCGTTCGATGCGGGCCAGGCGCCAGCCCTTTTCCAGCTTCCAGATGGGCGGCGTGTTCAGAATGCGTGGCCTGGCGGAGGGCTTCGGTGCGCTGCGCGGGGCCGGGCGCAGCTCCTCGTCCGGCGCCATGACCAGCATGTTCGCCTTGCCGCCGCGGGCCACCTTCTGCGTCCGGGACCAGTCCGCCGCCGGTGAATAGGCCACGGAAAGCGCCATTGGCCGCAGGGGATCTTCCTTCGTCCGCAGGGCCGAGATCGGCGCCGCCAGCGGGGTGAAGCGTTCCGGAGCGGTGCGGGCGCTGGCCTGCTGGTTGAGATAATGCAGGCCGACCATCAGGGAAATGCCCAGGGCCACGCCCGCCATGCCGAAGGAAACGAGCTCTCCCGGATGCAGCGAGGAGCCGGCAACCTGCGCCTGCGGGCGGGCAGCACGCCGAACGGGCTGCAGGTCTGTTTGCCTGTCTGGCCGCATGAAACCCCTCACGAGCAATCCCGCCTCCGCCGCACGGTAGCGGCAGAATAGGGCAGAAAACTGACGAACCGTTCCCGTCGCGCCCCCGAGAATAGTCGAGCGATGTTTATCACAGGTTAACCATGGGCGACAACGGCGGCCTCGCAAAATGGTTTCCGGCACCGATAAAAATTGAATCGAATTGCGCGCCGCTTTCTAACGCAATCCCAAAATCCGGCTGCTACAAATTGTGGAAAAACAGGCGGAAGTTCCCTCCTTCCACAAGGAAGGCCGACCGGGGAGGCAAGATGATGATGATGAAGCGGGTATTGCACAAACTGCAAAACAAGGCGCGGCGGTGGCGCAAGCGGGAAGAAGGCGCCACGGCGGTGGAATTCGCCCTGATCGCGATGGTCTTCTTCTGGGTGTTCATGGGCATCGTCGAGCTTGGCATGATGATGATCTTCAACAATGGCCTGGAAGACGGCGTGGACAGGGCGGCGCGGCTGGTGCGCACCGGCCAGGCGGACAAGAAAAACATGACCGCCAAGCTCTTGAAGCAGGCCATTTGCGAGCGGGTGATGCTGAAAACCTCCTGCATGTCGGACCTGATACTGGATGTTCGCAGTTTCAAGGATTTCGCCAGCATCAAGGTGCCGGCGCTGAAAACCGGCCCGACGGGTTCCCTCACCATGAGCACTTCCTATCAGCTCGGCGGCCCAAAGAAGGTCGTGGTGGTGCGCGCCTTCTATCCGTGGAAATTCTTCACGCCGCTCATCGGGTCGCTGATGCACGCCATCGACGGCAAGGTCTTCATTCTGAATGCCGCAATGGCATTCCGCAACGAACCCTATGGATCGTAACAACAAGCGGGGGAAGGCGTCATGAAACAGGATGCTACGAAAACGCGGCGGCATGTCGTCAGTCGCCTGGCGCGGATGGCGCGCGGGTTGCGGCGCAAGGTCGCGGATGAACAGGGCGCGGCGGCCATCGAAATGGCCATCATTCTGCCCTTCCTGCTGATTCTTCTGCTGGGATCGGTGGAAATGTTCCTGATGAGCATGGCCTCGCGCAAGGCGGCGCGGGTGACCAACACGGTCGGTGACCTGGTGGCGCAAGCGCCGGGCAAGCTCACGAAAACCGCCATCGCCAAATATTACAAGGCGGCCCAGTATATTCTGGGCAAGCTTCCCAAGGAAAACCTGGGGCTGACCATCTATGTCTATGGCAAGAACAGCAAGGGCAAACTGCATCTGCGCTGGAAGCATCATCTGGGCAACGCATCGTGCCAGAGCAAGCCGCCAAAGCTGAACGCCAGCCACAAGGCCGCCATGCAGGATGGAAACGATCTGGTGTTCACCTTCGGATGCTATCGCTATCCCGTCCAGATCGGCAAGATGGTGTTCGGCAACCACACCTTCACGCTGAACAGCCAGGTCGTCCTGCGGCCGCGTCAGCAGCTGACCCTGGCGTGCAAGGATTGCTGACGATCCCGGCGGAAAAGCACCTTGTCATACCAAGATGCATAAAGAACCACCCACCGCCCCGCGCCCCCACTTGGGCCCCCAAATTATGAAAAACAAGGGCCTGAGGGGCGCGGGGCGGTTTCACCGGTCAGTCTTTACGCAATCTGGTATCATTTCGCGTCCCCGCCCAACTCCCGAAAAGGGCCTGGGCGGGGGCGGCTTCGATGGCCGGCCCCTGCGCGACCCGGCATGGGAAGATGGCTGGTGAAACGAAAATCGGTGCCGGCGCTCCTGGCGCCGGCATTTTCGCCTTTCCCCGCGCTCTCGGATCACTTGCCACAGGAACCGGAGCCGGTGAGGTAGCCTATGATGCAATGGCGGTCGATGAAGCGGCGCACCGGACCCTTGTAGCCATACTGGCTCAGTTCGTCCTTTTTCTGCAGTTGCTGCACCATGTTGCCGAAGGCGGTGGTGTCCTTCTTTTCTTCCGCCGCGAGGCTGGGAGCCACGGCGAGGATGAAACTGTCGATGACCTTGGCGGCGGTCAGCGACCCCATGCCGCAGGTGGTGCCGAGCACGTAGATGGCCTCGTCCACGTTCTTGTAGCCGGTGATGGGGCGTGGTGGGGCCGCCTGCGTCGTCGATGCCGTGGAAAACCCGACGCATGCCATGACGCAAAGGGAAATGGCCAGTTTGCGAACCCGGTTGTTCATCCGCCCCCTCCTTTCGAATTTCTTTCCGCCGTTGGCAAATGGTTTCGTGCGGCGGAATATATACCGGTCAGCCACATATGGCAAATCGGATATGAGCGGGAAGTTCAACGGCCTTCCAGCCGCCAGGCCGTGCCCAGCAGCAGCAACAGGCCGATCAGCGCGAAAAGCCCCGTGAACAGCGGATAATGGCGTACCGCCAGCACCCGCGCCGCGTTGCGCCGGGCCACGCCCAGCCAGCCGCGCCCGGCCATGGTCGCGCCCGTGTCCACCTTGGCCAGTCCCGGCAGACGCACGGTTTTGCCATCGCCGGTGGCGATCCGGCGCACGGCGCCGCCGGTGGCCTGCGCCAGCGGGCGCAGGACGTCCGCCGTGGCCAGCAGGCGGCGGAACTCCGGCACGTCCGCCGCGCCGACCGGAAAGCTGCGAGACAGCGCGCCGCTTCTCAGATGATATAACCCGGGCGCGGCGTTGCGCAGGCGGGTTTCGAAGAGGCCGGGGGCGCGGCGCCGCCAGGGGCGCTGGAGTGTCTTGCCGGCGGGCGTGGTGATGCGCAGCGGCGGCGGCGTATCGGCGAGGGTGCGGCGGGTGATGAGCAGGTCGGCGCCGACAAGACGGGCGTGCAATTGTTCCTCTTCCAGATCCGGCTCCTTCATCAGCCAGTGGGCCAGGCGGCGCATCAGCTCCACATATGGCCCGCCGCCGTCGTAGCGGCGCGCCCACAGCCATACATGGTCGGACAACAGCGCCGCCACCCGCCCCTCGCCGACGTGGGACAGCGTGAGCAGCGGCGCATCATCCGGCCCGCGCATGAGCACGGCCGCCCTGTCGCCCTTCATCCGTGTGTCGATGACGCGGAACCAGCGCCCCCAGGGCGGCGTTGCGTCCGGCGTGTCCTGCCCCAGCCCGGCGGTGAGCGGATGGCGCAGGCCGGTGGCGCTCACCCGCGCGCGGAAGGGGCGCTCGATGACCCGTCCGGAGGGCGTGATGGGCAATATGTCCGCCAGCGGCGTGTGATAGAGCGAATCCTCGTCCGCGAACTCCGGCCCGGCGGTGAACAGCACCGCGCCGCCATCGCGCACGTAATCCACCACGTTCTGGAGATAGTCCAGCGACAGGATGGAGCGGCGCTGGTAGCGGTCGAAGATGATGAGGTC
Source organism: Hyphomicrobiales bacterium (assembly GCA_027030295.1). GTDB lineage: Bacteria > Pseudomonadota > Alphaproteobacteria > Rhizobiales > Aestuariivirgaceae > Thermopetrobacter. The sequence continues at coordinate 1,644 of JALVFB010000017.1, read as the reverse complement.
GAAGCGGCGCAGCTTTTCCACGAACAGCTCGTAAGTGGGAAAGGCGATGAGCGCCAGCTCGGAGATGGGTGTGCCGTCCTGCTTCTCCGGCGGGCGCAGGATGGTGAAGTGCACGAGATCCACCATCGGATCGGATTTGAGCAGATCGCGCCAGATGCGCTCGCCCGGGTGCGGCTTGCCGGAGATCAGCAGCACGCGCAACCGGTCGCGCACGCCCTTGAAGGTGTGCACCACGTGGTTGTTGCGCAGGCTCAGCTCCGGCGCGCCGGTCATCGGCTCGGCGATCAGCTCCACCACGTTCTGCCCGGCGTGGCGCACCGGCACGCGCAGCAGCGCGCGGGCGCCGGGCAGCACGCGCTGGCGGCGCAGCTCCTGTCCGTTCAGGCGCACGCGCACGTTCACCGGCCCGGGCGCGCGCGGCATGGGCTGCTGGTTCAGCCTGAAGACAATGGCCAGTTCCTTGCCGATGATGCCATAGCGCCCGGCGCGGACGATGGAAATCCAGCGGTCGCGCTCGTTCTTGCGCCCGGTGAGCAGCACGTGCACCGGCGCGCCCCCGTAGCCGCGCGGCAGGATGCGGGCGGCATCGGCGGGCATGTCGTGCACGAGGCCGTCGGTGACGAGGAAGGCGCCGGCGAAGCGCTCCGGCGGGATGTCGGCCAGCGCCTCCTTGAGGGCGGAAACGAGGCGCGTGCCGCGCAATCCGTCGTCGGCGGGAACTACGTGGGTGCGCGCTTGCGTGTTGGGCAGGGCGGCGAGGCGCTGTCGCAGGAGGCGGGTGGCGGCGCGGGTGCGTTCCAGGCGCCCGTCCAGGTGCTGGCTGGCGGAATGATCGGCGATGATGACGGCGATGTCGGAAAGCGGCTCGGTCTGCTGCGTGCGCAGGCGCGGGTCGAGCAGCATGGCGGCCAGGGCGAGCGCCAGCAGCGCGCGCAGGGCCAGGCCGATGCGCGAGAAGCCCGCGCGCCACAGCAGCGCCAGCAGCGCGATGGCCGCCAGCAGGCCGATGGCGATGAGCCATATCGGCACGATGGGGTCGAACAGGATGTCGAACTGATGCCGCACGGTTCAGCAGACTCCCATAGTTGGGGTTCTTTCCCCGCCCACGGCTGTCAAGGCCGCAGCCGCGAAGCGGTGCGCCGAAGGCGCAGCCTTGACAGCCGTGGGCAGGGAAGCACCATGGCAAGGAAGCGCCAATTCAATCCGATCCTTCATTGCCCCAGCCTCTTCAGGATGGTGGGCAGGTGCACCTGGTCGGCCTTGTAGTTGCCGGTGAGGGTATACATGACGATGTTGATGCCGGCGCGATAGGCGTATTCGCGCTGGCGCGTGCCGCCGGGCGTTACCGGCAGCAGCGGCTGGCCGCCGGGCGAGATGGCCCAGGCGCCGGCCATGTCGTTGCCGGTGATGAGAATGGCGCTCACGCCATCGGCGTTGGCCGGCGAGAGCTTGCGGCGCTCGCGGCCGATGGAGGTGGCCTCCACCCACAGCGGCGATTCTTCATAGCGTCCCGGAAAGCTCTTCAGCAGGAAGAAGGAACGGGTGAGCACGTGGGTCTTCGGCACCGGCTCCAGCGGCGGAATGTCCAGCTTCGACAGGATGCGTTTCAGGGCCTGGCGTTCGGGGGTCATGCCGTCGGGGCCG
>JALVFB010000016.1 GCA_027030295.1 Hyphomicrobiales bacterium | reverse complement strand
GGGCCGCTATGTGGACACCACGCGGGCCAACTTCGCGCAGACCATGGACATTTCCGTCTACAGCTTCACCGCCGTGGCCAGGCGCGCCGAGGCGCTGATGAGCGACGGGGGATCGCTGCTCACCCTTTCCTATTACGGCGCGGAAAAGTGGGTGCCGCATTACAACGTCATGGGGGTGGCCAAGGCGGCGCTGGAGGCTTCCGTGCGCTATCTCGCCGCCGATCTGGGCCCGTCCGGCATCCGGGTGAACGCCATTTCCGCCGGGCCGATCCGCACCCTGGCGGCGGCCGGCATCTCGGGCTTTCGCATGATGCTGGACTGGAACGAGAAGAACGCCCCCCTGCGCAAGAACGTGACCATCGAGGAGGTGGGCGCGGCGGCGCTGTTCCTGCTCTCCGGGCTTTCCAGCGGCGTCACCGGCGAGGTGATGCACGTGGATGCGGGCTACAACATCATCGGCATGCGGGCGCTGGGAGAGTGAGTTTTCCCTCTTGACTTTCGCATCGGCAGAAACTAGGTGAAGGGCCGGAAACGCCCGGGTGGCGGAATTGGTAGACGCGCTGGCTTCAGGTGCCAGTGGCCTTTACGGCCGTGGAAGTTCGAGTCTTCTCCCGGGCACCATTCGTTAGGTTGTTTCTCCGCGCCGCCATCTCCGTGGCGGCGTTTTTTGATGGTTGGGAGCGCTGCGCCATGAAGATCCGCCTGTTCAAGCACGATCTGCCGGATGATCTCGACCTCGGCGACGAAGTGGCGGTGGATACCGAAACCCTGGGGCTCAATCCCTTTCGCGACAAGTTGTGCCTGGTGCAGCTTTCCTCCGGCGACGGCAACGCGGTGCTGGTGCAGCTCGACCGCGAGACCTATCACGCACCCAATCTGAAGCGCCTGCTGGAAGACGAGAGCGTCATGAAAATCTTTCATTACGCGCGCTTCGACATGGCGGTGCTCAAGCACTGGCTGGGGGCGGAGGTGACCCCCGTCTGGTGCACCAAGATCGCATCCAGGCTGGTCCGCACCTATACCGACCGCCACGGGCTGAAGGATCTGGTGCGCGAGATGCTGGGCGTGGACATGTCCAAGCAGCAGCAAAGCTCGGACTGGGGCACGCCGGTGCTGTCGGAGGCGCAGAAGCAGTATGCGGCCTCCGACGTGCTCTATCTGCACGAGCTGAAACAGCGGCTGGAAATGATGCTGCGGCGCGAAGGCCGGCTGGAGCTGGCGCAGGCCTGTTTCGACTTCCTGCCCACCCGGGTGGCGCTGGATCTCGCCGGCTGGCCCGAAACGGACATCTTCGCCCACTCATGAGCCGGGCGCGCCATCGTCCAGTGGCGCACAGTCCGCATATGGCCCGACGCGGCGGCTGCGCCACTCCCAGTAGAGCAAGGCCATGCGCGCGCGGTTGACGCTGATGCGGCCAAACAGGTCTTCCAACCGCTCCGTTTCGTGCACGAAGGTCCAGCGCCGGGCGATGCGCCGCTCCTGCAGAAACAGCAGCATCTGGCGAAAATCCCCCATGCCGGCGTCGCGGGCCTTCAACAACACCAGCAGCGCCTCGCCGCCGCGGTCGCGCAGGATGCGGCGCGCCGTGTCCCATCCGATGCCGGAATCGCGGCTGACGATGCGAATGGCCTCGTCCCAGTCGCTTTCTTCCAACGCGGCATAGACCGCCTGCATGCGGGTGAGCGATTCGTGCGATGAGCGCTTGCCGTTCGTCTCCACCAGCGTAAGAAGGCGTTCCAGTTCCGCCGATTCGCTGCCAAAACGCAGTAGGATGCGCCGCCGCAACGCCGTGGATGCCGGCCAGAAAATCTCGTGCGCCACCGCCACCGGCAGATCTTTCCGCTCCACCATCGGCGCCAGCAGGGCGGTTTCCTCCATCCCACGGCGAATCAGCCGCCGCCAGGCCACGTCGCCGGGCCGCGCAAACGCATTTTCCAGCAGACGGCGGAGCGTTATCGCATCCGCCCGTTCGGCCAGCGCCGCGCAGGCCGCCGGCCCCAGCTTGCGGCGTCCGGCGATGATGCGCCGATCTTCCGCCGCGCCGGCGGCGATCACCTCGCACAAGACCCTGTCCGGCAAGACCGCCTCTTCCAGCAGGCGCCAGCGCATGGGCGCGGGCACACGGGCCAGCAACGCCCGTACCAGCGGCAGCGGCGGCGCTTCCATGCAACAGACGCGTTCGCTCAGCTCTTCCAGCACTTCCGTGGCCAGTCCGGGCACCGCCAGCGTCAGCATGTCCAGCGCCAGTTGCCGCTCCTGGGGCGCCACGCGACCCGCCGGCTGACTGGCCAGATTCAGCAGATGCCGGGCATCGGCGGACGACAGCCGCAAGCCGGTCTTTCGCGCTTTGTCGGAGGTGACCGCCAACGGCTCCAATACCGGCGCCACCATCGCGTCATTTCCCGCGCAAATTTCTTCCCGCTTCTTCGGAGTCGCGGCAGGGTTCGTCGATGACGCCGGAGACTTTCGGGTGGGAATATTTTCAAGTGTCGCGGAAGATTCGTCAAATGCCTCTCGCAGACGTTGCAAGGCCGTCAGCAATGAACTTCCGTTCCTGTCATCTGTCCGTGCGCGCATGAAGCCGGCCCCGAATTCCCCCTCCGGGAAGACAAAGTCTTGCCTGAAAATCCCGTTCGTCTGAAAAACCGTTCCGTCACTCTTCTACCGCGGCGTGAGTGAAAATAGCGTAAAAAACTGATACATCGTGAGGCATTCGCCCGTTCGCCAAAACCACTCCCGTGAAGCGATCATGATGGAAACCGCACCCTACATCATCACCCGGCCGGCGCCGGATGCGGCGCGTTTCCTCAAGGCCGCGCGCGCCGCCGGCAGGCGGGCCATCGCCATGCCGGTCATCGACATCCATTTTCATGACGACGCGCCCATCGCTCCGCGCTCCTGGCAGGCGGTGGCCATCACCTCGGCCAATGGCGCCAGGGCCATCGCCCGGCGGACCGAGCGCGCCAGGATCACGCGGGCGAAAGCGGTGTGCGTGGGGCCGGCCTCCACCCGGGCGGCCATCGCCGCCGGTTTCCTGCACATCCTGCAGGCCGCGCGCGGCGACGTGGAAGGGGTCATCGAAACCATACGCACACGGCTCGATCCGGCCGCCGGCCCCGTTCTCTACGCCTCCGGCGCCGTCACCCGCGGGGCGCTGGAAGAACGGCTGGGAGCGGATGGTTTCGAGGTGGTGCGCGTGGTGCTCTACGCAGCCCGGCCCGCCGAACGGCTGACCACGGAGGCCGAAGCCGCGCTGCGCGCCGGCCCGGCCGGCACAGTGGCGCTCTATTCGCCTCGCTCGGCGAAAATCTGGGCGCGGCTGGTGCGCGAGGCCGGGCTGGCGGACGCCGCCGCACGCTGGCGCCACGCCTGCCTCTCGGCCAACGTCGCCGCGGCCCTGCGGCAGGCGCTGCCGCAAGCCGCCGACATCGCCATTTCGCCGCGGCCAGAGGAAGGCGCGCTGCTGCGCATGCTGGGGCTTGCCGCTTGACAGATGCGGCGCGGGCCAGCACCATCGGCGCGCCTGCGGATCACGAGACTTGGGGAGAACGGCGCCATGCGCACATTCCGGGAAGAGATCGTCAGCGTCATCGGCGGCTCCGGCTTCATCGGCCGGCACGTGGTGGCGGCCCTGGCCAGCGCCGGCTGGCGGGTGCGGGTCGTCTGCCGGCGGCCGGATCTGGCGCAATTCCTGTTGCCGCTGGGAGCGCCGGGGCAGATCGCGCTGGCCCAGGCCAACGTGCGCGATGCCGATTCCGTGCGCCGGGCGGTGCATGGATCGGTGGCGGTGCTCAACCTGGCGGGCATCCTGGCCGAGCGCGGCAAGCAGACCTTCGAGGCGGTGCACGTGCACGGCGCGGCGGCCGCCGCCAGCGCCGCGAAGGAGGCCCGCGCCCGCACCTTCATCCACATCTCCGCCATCGGCGCCGATGCCGAATCGCCCTCCGCCTATGGCCGCAGCAAGGCCCTGGGCGAGCGGGAAGTGCAGCGCATCTTCCCGCGCGCGGTCATCCTGCGGCCATCCATCGTCGTCGGGCCGGAAGACGAATTCTTCAACCGCTTCGCCGCCATGGCGCGTATCTCGCCGGTGCTGCCACTTGTTGGCGGGAAGACGCGGCTGCAACCGGTCTATGTGGGCGACATCGCGCGCGCCGTGGTGAAACTGGTGGAGGAAGATGGCCATCGCGGCGAAATTCTCGAGCTTGGCGGGCCGGAGGTGTTCACCTTCCGCGAGTTGATGCGCTTCCTGCTGCGGGTGATTCGCCGCCGCCGGCTGCTGCTGCCGCTGCCCTTCGCCCTGGCGAAACTCCTGGCCTGGCCGGCGCAGTTCCTGCCCGGACCGCCGATCACGCCGGATCAGGTGCGCATGCTGCAGCGCGACAACGTCATCGGCGCCGCGGCGGCGCGGGAAGGGCGCACGCTGGCCGGACTGGGCATCGAGGCCGAAGGCATCGAGGCGGTGGTGCCGCCCTATCTGGAGCGCTACGCCCCGGCCGGGCAGTTCGTCATCGTGCGTGAATCCATCGCCGAAATGCTCCAGCCCGAAAACCGCTAGGGCGGCTTTCGGTCACCTTTTCTCCGACAAGTCGTGATTCGACTCTGTCTTTTTGACAGGGTATGGTTGCGGCTGACGCGGGGGCGGTCGAAACGATGCTCCTCGCGCTGAGAGGGAAGGGGTGAAGTGACATTGTTGACCATGTTTTCCCATGCCGACATCTGGCGCGCGCTGGATGCGCTGGCGCGCGCGCATGGCCTGTCCGCTTCCGGACTTGCCAGGCGGGCCGGCCTCGATCCCACGTCTTTCAATCGTTCAAAGCGCATCACCGCCAATGGCAGGCCGCGTTGGCCCTCCACCGAAAGCCTCTCCAAGGTGCTTTCCTGCACCGGCACCACGCTGGAGGAATTCGCGCGCATCCTGCAACGCAAGAAACCCCTGCGCCTGCATGTGCCGCTCATCGGCATGGCCCGGGCCGGCGCGGAAGGCTATTTCGACGACGCCGGCTTTCCCGCCGGCAGCGGCTGGGACGAGGTGGAAATTCCCGGCATCGAGGATGAAAACGCCTATGCCCTGCGCATCACTGGCGACAGCATGGAGCCGGTCTATCGCGACGGCGATGTCATCGTGGTTTCGCCCAATGCCCAAACGCGGGTGGGCGACCGGGTGGTGGTGCGGCTGAAAACCGGCGAGGTGATGGCCAAGGAGCTGCGCCGGCGCACGGCGGCGGAAATCACTCTCGCTTCCTTCAACCCCGACCACCCCGAGCGCACCGAGCCAATGGCCAACGTCATCTGGATGGCCCGCATCCTGTGGGCAAGCCAGTGACACACGGTCGTGTGTTTGAGTTTTCGTGGAAGTAGAGCGTGTTTTGTGCGCGTGTCGCCTTTCCATGCACTCGGACGCAGAGCGGTCATTTCCAGTCGCCCAGCACCGCCTGCGCCAGCGCGAGAGCGGCGACGCCGGCGGTGTCCGCGCGCATGATGCGCGGGCCGAGACGGATGGCATGCACGAACGGCAGGCGCCGCAGCAGGGCCCGCTCTTCCGGCGAAAACCCGCCCTCCGGACCGATGAGCACCGCCAGCGGGCCGGATGGCACTTGCGCCAGCGCCGCCAGCGGATCGGCGATGGGCGCGGCCTCGTCGCAATAGATGATGCGGCGGGTTTCGTCCCAGTCCGCGAGCAGCCGTTCCAGCGGTTGCGCTTCCAGCACTTCCGGCACGAACACCAGATTGCATT
>JALVFB010000015.1 GCA_027030295.1 Hyphomicrobiales bacterium | reverse complement strand
GGGCACGCGCGCCGATCATGGAATCCAGCCGCACGACCTTTTCATACAACCGTTGCGCCCGGTCGATCAGCGCCGCCAGCTCCTCCGGCAGACGGGAGATCTGCTCCCGTCCCGGCGTTTCCGACAGGGAGTCCAGATTGATGTTTTCCCGTTCCTGCCGGATTTCCTGCTCGGAAAGCTCGCCGCTGGCCACCGCCCGCTGCAACAGCAGCCATGAGGCCATCTGCATCAGCCGCGTGGTCAGGCGCATGCTTTCCGTGGCATAGAGGATCGCGTCATCGCGCGAAAGGTCGCGGGCGGCGCGGCGGCCGGGGCCGTCCAGATAATCGGCGGTTTCTTCCACCAGAGCCATGCCCTCTTCGAACACTTCCTGAAATTGCCGCGAGGCGACGAAGCGTTCGAGGAAGTTCACCAGCGATTCGTCGTGCGCATCGGAGTGATTGTTGCCGATCATGATCCTGTCCCCTGTCCCGGTGTCAGCCTGCCGTGTGTGTCCTTTCAGGTCAACATGAACCAGCGAGCATGGTTTCCGCCCCCGCCAAGCAAGATGCGGGCCAGAAAAAAGGCCGCGCACGAAGCGCGGCCTGAAGTCTGACAGGGAGGCGTCAAACAGAGTGGACAGGAGCCACTCGGGAGGAAATCCATGTGAAATGGATTACGTTAACCATAATGCCCGGCAAAGGTTAGCAATCGGTTAACGCGCGCAAAAATTACCACAATATTCTTGCAAGATGTTGTATAAATTGGATATTTTTATCATCGCACACGCCGTCTGGCACACTCCGCCTCTTGACAGCGCCGGCGTGGGCGGACACAGGCTGGCTTGCCAACGAAACCCGTTTCGGAGTGCCCGGACATGATTCTGTTTCCCGCCATCGACCTGAAGGATGGCCAATGCGTGCGCCTGGAGCTGGGCGACATGAATCGCACCACCGTGTTCAATGACGATCCGGCGGCGCAGGCGCGCGCCTTCGAGGAGGCGGGATTCGAATGGCTGCACCTCGTCGATCTCAACGGCGCCTTCGCCGGAAGGCCCGTGAACACCGATGCGGTGGAGGCCATTCTCGCCGCCGTCTCCATCCCCGCCCAGCTGGGCGGCGGCATCCGCGACATGGCCACCATCGAACACTGGCTGGAAAAGGGCGTCCGCCGGGTGATCCTGGGCACGGTGGCGGTGCGCGACCCCGATCTGGTGCGCGCCGCCTGCCGCGCCTTTCCCGGCCGGGTGGCGGTGGGCATCGACGCGAAGGGCGGCCATGTGGCCGTTCAAGGCTGGGCGGAGACGGAAGAACTCACCGCCGTCGAGCTGGCCAAACGCTTCGAGGACGCGGGCATCGCCGCCATCATCTACACCGACATCGACCGCGACGGCGTGCTGAAAGGTCTGAACATCCCCGCCACGCTCAAGCTGGCCCGCGCCGTGTCCATTCCCGTCATCGCCTCCGGCGGGCTGGCCTCCATCGACGACATCAGGAGGCTGCTGGAACCGGACTGCGCCATCCTGGAGGGCGCCATCTCCGGCCGCGCCCTCTATGACGGGCGGCTGAACTGGAAGGAGGCGCTCGATCTCATCCGCGCCGCCCGCGAAAGAAGAGGCTGAAAAATCCTCTTGCATGGCGGGCGGCAAATCATTATCTAGGCCGCATCGGTTGGGGCCATAGCTCAGTTGGTAGAGCGCCTGAATGGCATTCAGGAGGTCGGCGGTTCGACTCCGCCTGGCTCCACCATCCCCTCCCTTTTTCCCGTCTTGACAGCACGCATGCGGTGTCTTCATCCTGCCACCCGCTTTCTGCACGGTTGAGCGGGAGACTGGCATGCGCGACGATTCCCACATGGAGCGGATTTTCATCGGCTCCGCCTTCGACGAACAGGGCAAGCCCATCAAGCAATGGCTGAACCTGCCCTATGCCAACAGGCATGGTCTGATCACCGGGGCGACGGGCACCGGCAAGACGGTGAGCCTGCAAATCCTGGCGGAGGGCTTTTCCGCGGCCGGCGTGCCGGTGTTCGCGGCGGATGTGAAGGGCGATCTCTCCGGCATCGCCGTGGCCGGCGAACCGAAGGATTTTCTGTTCGAGCGGGCGAGCAAGATCGGCCTCGACGAATACGACTTTCACGGCAATCCCACCATTTTCTGGGATCTGTTCGGCAAGCAGGGACACCCCATTCGCACCACCATCTCCGAGATGGGCCCATTGATGCTTTCGCGCCTGATGAACCTGACGGAAGCCCAGGAAGGGGCGCTGAACATCGCTTTCAGAATCGCCGACGAGGAAGGGCTGCTGCTGCTCGACCTCGAGGATTTGCAGGCCCTGATGAAGGAGCTGGGCGAACGCGGCAAGGAGCTGACCACCGAATACGGCAACATCGACAAGCGCACCATCGGCGCCATTCAGCGCCGCCTGCTGGTGCTGGAGGAACAGGGCGCGGAGCGGTTCTTCGGCGAGCCGGCGCTGGACATCCGCGATTTCATGCGCACCACCGGCGACGGGCGCGGCTACATCAACATTCTCGCCGCCGACCGGCTGATGCGCTCCCCGCGGCTTTACGCCACCTTCCTGCTGTGGCTGCTTTCCGAGCTGTTCGAGGAATTGCCCGAGGTGGGCGACCCGGACAAGCCGAAGCTGGTGTTCTTCTTCGACGAGGCGCATCTGTTGTTCGACGAGGCCCCGAAGGCGCTCATCGAGAAGATCGAACAGGTGGTGAAGCTCATCCGGTCGAAGGGCGTGGGCGTGTATTTCGTCACCCAGAACCCGCTGGACATCCCCGATTCGGTGCTGGCGCAACTGGGCAACCGCATCCAGCACGCGCTGCGCGCCTACACCCCGCGCGAACAGAAGGCGGTGAAGGCGGCGGCCGAAACCTTCCGCCAGAATCCGCGCTTCGACACGGCGGAGGCCATCACCCAGCTGGGCGTCGGCGAGGCGCTGGTTTCCACGCTGGAGAAGAAGGGCGTGCCGAGCATGGTGCAGCGCACGCTCATCCGCCCGCCCTCCTCGCGCATGGGGCCGATCACGGAAGCCGAGCGCCGGGACGTGATTCGCAACTCTCCCGTTTACGGCCTGTATGACGAGGAGATCGACCGCGACAGCGCCTACGAAGTTCTGCAACGCCGGGCGGAGGAGCGCGAACGCCAGCGCGAAGAGGAAGAGGCCCGCAAGCGGGAAGAGCGCGAAAGCCGCCGCGCCAGCCGCCGCATGAGCACCACCGAGCGCTTCGTGCGCTCCATGGTCGGCGCCATCGGCACCCAGATCGGCCGCGCCCTCATCCGTGGCATCTTGGGCGGCATCCTGCGCCGGCGCTGAGCGGACCGTTCAGCCGCTCATGTTCTCCCGCCGCGCGGCATCGCGCCGCGCATCGGCCAGCGCCTCGTCGATGGCCCGGCCCAGCTTGTCCACCAGCTCGTCCAGGTGGCGCTCTTCCATGATGAAGGGCGGGGCCAGCAGCACATGATCGCCGGAAAAGCGATCCGCCGTGCCGCCCATGGGATAGCAGATCAGCCCGTGCTCCATGGCCTTGCTCTTGATGCGCGCGGCCAGTTGCCAGTCGGCCGGAAACGGCTGCTTCGTCTCCCGGTCGGCGACCAGCTCCAGGCCCCGGAACATGGCCCGCCCGCGAATGTCGCCGATGTGCGGATGGTCGGAAAAGCGTTCCTGAAGCCGCACCAGGAGTTTCTCGCCCATCTCCGCCGAACGGTTCACCAGGTCTTCCTCGTCGAACACCCTGAGCACCGCCGCCCCGGCGGCGCACGCCGTGGCGTGTCCCACATAGGTGTGCCCATGAGCGAACGCCCCGGAGCTTTTCTCCACTTCCGCGATGATCTCCTCGCGCACCATCATCGCGCCGATGGGCTGATAGCCTCCGCCCAGCCCCTTGGCTAGGGTGATGATGTCCGGCACCACGCCGTCCTGCTCGAAGGCGAACAGCGTGCCGCAGCGCCCCATGCCGCACATCACCTCATCGAGGATCATCAGCACGCCATGACGGTCGCAGATTTCGCGGATGCGCCGGAAATAGCCCGGTGTCGGCGGCGCCGCGCCCAGCGTGGCGCCCACCACCGTCTCGGCGATGAAGGCCGCCACCCGCTCCGGCCCGATGTCGAGAATGGCCTCCTCCAGCGCGCCGGCGACGCGCTCGGTATAGGCCTCCCGCGTTTCGCCCGGCCGCCGCCAGCGGTATTCGTAGCACGGCACGATCTTGCGCGCCGTGGGCATGAACATGGGCGCGAAGGGGTTGGGCGAGGGATGCTTGCCGCGCAAAATCGGCGTGCGCCCCGAGACGGACATGCAGCCGATGGTGGAGCCGTGATAGCTCTGCCGGCGCGAGATGATGTGATCGCGCGTCTCCTGCCCGCGCTCCACCTGCAGCTGGCGCGCCAGCTTCATGGCCGCCTCGTTGGCCTCCGATCCGCCGGAGAGGAAATAGACCCGCCATTCGCCGCCCGGCGCCTTTTCCGACAGCCGGTGGGCCAGTTCCTCCGCCGCGTCGTTGGTGAAAAAGGCGGTATGGGCGTAAGGCATCGTCTCCAGCTGGCGGCGAATGGCCTCGATGACCTTCGGGTGACCATGGCCCAGGCAGGACACGGCGGCCCCGCCGGAAGCGTCGAGATAGGCCTTGCCGTCGGCGTCGTGGATATAGACCCCCCCGGCCTTCACCGCGCGCGGCAGACTGATGCGCAAATTGCGGTGCAACATGTGAGTGGGAACGGGAACAGGCATGGCTGTGCGCCTCCTGTCGCAACAATGACTTGTGGGGAACGGGTCGGGTGAAGAACGATCCGGCCACCATCTTGGTGCGTGTGGACGAATCTCCCTGCCAGAGGACGGATGCGCGCCTATTTTACGCTTCTGGCGAAACGGGGCAAAGAAAAAACGTCCAGAAACGTTCCGCTGCGGGAAACAGGCGTTCTTGAGTCCTGCGCGGGCCCCTTGTCGGAATGGGCCTTCGCCAGCCGCCTCCACAGCAACCGAAACCAGATGCGCTCAGTTCACCGGCAACTTTGGGGGTTGGGTGAAGGCGCGGGACGATGGGCGGCTCTTCATGTAAACTGCTACTGTCCCCTCACGGCAGGCGGGATTGCAGGGTGGTCAGCACATTGGCCATGCGGCGGGCGAAATTGGCCATCACCATCCTGCCCATTTCCGGGAACTCGCGCGCCACGCGCAGGAAATCCTCGCGCGCGATGCGCAGCACCGCCATGTTTTCCGTCACCCGCACGTTCATCCGGTGCGGCAACCCGCCCAACATGGCCCCCTCGCCGATGAACGCCCCGCGTTGCAATTCCAGCCGGCTGGCGGGGTCGTCTTCCAGCCACGCTTCCGCCTTGCCCGAGAGCACCAGAAAACCCACCGGCGCCTCCTCGCCCTGGCGCACCAGCCAGCGCCCCGCCGGAATGCGCTCCCGGGTCGCGGCATAGACCAGCACCCGCAGGTGCGCCTCATCGATCCCCTCGAACAGCGGCGCTTGCGCCAGCAATCTCACCGCATCATCCACCAGCATGCATCCCCGCCCCCCGCGAGCCCCTGTTCCGGGCCGGAACGCCCATCGGACGCGTCCCAATGCCCTTGCCGGAGCTTAGCCGCACACGGCGCAATTGCAAGAGCCCGTCTCCAACCGCCATGGCGCATCATGCCAGGCCGCGCAAGGGTTGAGCGGTGAAACCGCCCCCTCAGCTCCTTTCATAATTGGGAGGTGGGTGAGAGAGCGGGGCGGTGGGTGGTTCTTCATGCATCTTGGTATCAGTCGCGATGATAGGGATGCCCGGCGATGAT
>JALVFB010000014.1 GCA_027030295.1 Hyphomicrobiales bacterium | reverse complement strand
CTCCTTCGAGATGGAGGAAGGCCTGGTGGGCGGCGCCGCCTACGATGCCCATGGCGTGGCCATCTCCGAGGAGGACATGAACAAGGCGCTGGCCGCCGACGCGGTGCTGTTCGGCGCTGTCGGCGGGCCGAAGTGGGACGACGTGCCCTATGACGTGCGCCCCGAGGCGGGCCTGCTGCGCCTGCGCAAGGATCTCGGCCTGTTCGCCAACCTCAGGCCCGCCATCTGCTACCCCGCCCTGGCCGATGCCTCATCGCTGAAGCGCGACCTGGTGGAAGGGCTGGACATCCTCATCGTGCGCGAACTCACCGGCGGCGTCTATTTCGGTCAGCCGAAGGAGATCGTGACGCTGGAATCGGGCGAGAAGCGCGCGGTGGACAGCCAGCTCTACTTCGAGCACGAGATCGAACGCATCGCGCGGGTGGCTTTCGATCTGGCGCGCACGCGGCGCAATCTCGTGCATTCCTCGGACAAGAAGAACGTGATGAAGACGGGCGTGCTGTGGGACGAGGTGGTGCGCCGGGTGCATGCGGCGGATTACGCCGATGTGGAACTGCAACACATTCTCGCCGACAACTGCGCCATGCAGCTGGTGCGCCAGCCGAAACAGTTCGACGTGATCGTTACCGACAACCTGTTCGGCGATATTCTCTCCGACGTGGCGGCGATGCTCACCGGCTCGCTGGGCATGCTGCCCTCGGCTTCGCTGGGCGCGGAGGACGAAAATGGCAAACGCCGGGCGCTGTATGAGCCGGTGCACGGCTCCGCCCCGGACATCGCCGGCCAGGGCAAGGCCAACCCCATCGCCATGATCGCTTCCGCCGCCATGATGCTGCGCTATTCGTTCGGCATGGGCGAATGGGCGGACAAGGTGGAGCAGGCCATCGCCAACGCGCTGGCGCAGAACGTGGCCACGGCCGACATCGCGCGCGAAGGCAGCCGCATCGTTTCCACCGCCGAGCTGGGCGACATCATCCTCGCCGAATTGCAGAAACTGGCGGCGTGAGCGCCATGACGGGGCCGATGGCGGTTCTGTTCGGGAACATGGGCGGGCTGACGCGCCTGCCCCCGCCGGAAAAGCCCGAGGACGAGACCGACGTTTCCGAACGGTATCATTTCGGCGGCGAGGAGCTGCGGCGCATCACCCATCGCATGATGCGGGCGCTGGCGCGTCTGGGCGCGCGGGCGGGACGACCCGTGGCCATCGCGCCGGGCGCGGCGCTGGAGCATTTCCTGCTGTGGGCGGCGGCCTGCGCGCTGGGGGCGTGCCCGGTAGTGCTGGATGAGACGGCGGAGGCGCCCGCCGACGCGCCGGTGCTCATCTGTCCGCCGGCGGAAAAGGCGGACTGGCGGGCGCGCACTCCCGAGGTGAAGGTGGCCACGCTTGGCGGCCCCTGGTCCGGCTCCTTCTTCATGCTGCAAATGGTGCAGCCGGAAACACCGCCGAGGGGAGAGAACAGGCCGGGAGAAACGCGCTTTCCCAACGCCGGGCAAACATGGACCTTCGATGCATTGCTGGAGCGGGCGGATGCGCTGGCCGAGAGCATGAAGGACGCGAGGGCGGCGATGCTGTGCCTGCCGCCGCTGGCCGACGCCGCGTCGCTGCTGGCGTGCGTGAGCGCCTTTCGCAGCGGCCTGCCACTGTTCTGGCTGCCACCGGCGGAGGTGAAGAAGGGGCTGGCGGGTGTGGAATTGCCGGATGACCTGCTGGCCATCGCCGCACCGGAGGCGGTGGAGACGCTGCGGCGGCGGTTGCCCGAATCCGCCAGGATCGTTACCCCTGACGACATGCCCGGCTGAATGGGTTATGATCCCACGGACTGATTTTCCCGACGGGGGCGGTGGCGACGTGCAGGACAGGCGCATCATCGATCCGCAGGCGGCAGGCGAGGACGCCGATGCGTCCATTCGCCCGCAGACGCTGGACGACTTCATCGGCCAGTCGCGGGTGAAGGCGAATCTTTCGGTGTTCATCCAGGCGGCGCGGGAGCGGCGCGAGGCGTTGGATCACGTGCTGTTCGCCGGCCCGCCGGGGCTGGGCAAGACGACGTTGGCGCAGATCGTGGCGCGCGAGCTGGGAGTGAACTTCCGCGCCACCTCCGGGCCGGTCATCGCCAAGGCCGGGGATCTCGCCGCGCTGCTCACCAATCTCGAAGAGCGCGACGTGCTGTTCATCGACGAAATTCACCGGCTCAATCCGGCGGTGGAGGAAGTGCTCTACCCGGCGATGGAGGATTTCCAGCTCGACCTCATCATCGGCGAAGGGCCGGCGGCGCGCTCGGTGCGCATCGATCTGGCGCGTTTCACGCTCATCGGCGCCACCACCCGCACGGGCCTCTTGACCACGCCGCTGCGCGACCGCTTCGGCATTCCCTTCCGGCTGCAATACTACACGGAAGAGGAGCTGCTTCGGATCGTGGAGCGCAACGGGCGCATCCTGGGGCTGAATCTGGCGCGCGACGGGGCGCTGGAGGTGGCGCGGCGCTCGCGCGGCACGCCGCGCATCGCCGGGCGGCTCTTGCGCCGGGTGCGCGATTTCGCCGCCGTGCAGGGCGCGGCGGTGGTGGACGCAAAGGTGGCCGACGCGGCGCTGTCCGCCATGGAGGTGGACACGCTGGGGCTGGACGCCATGGACAGGCGCTATCTTTCCTGCATCGCCGAGAATTTCGGCGGCGGGCCGGTGGGCATCGAGACGCTGGCGGCGTCGCTTTCCGAATCGCGCGATGCGTTGGAGGAGGTCATCGAGCCGTATCTGATCCAGCAGGGCCTGGTCGCGCGCACCCCGCGCGGGCGGGTGCTGACGGCGAAGGCGTTCCGGCACCTCGGCCTGATGGTGCCGCCGAAGCTGGCCGGCCAGCCCGACCTCTTCGGAGAGGCCGAGAATGAAGAATGATCTGCCGGCTTGCGCCATGTCTTCCACACAATCATGCCGCAAGGTGCTTCATGACGTGAAATTGTGTGTTCTTGCCCGGCACATGTTGCTACGGTTTCCCGCATGACATGGCGCGGAACATCCTTCTCCGGCCCCGAAGGGCGGCTGGCGCGCAAGCTGTGGCTGGCGCGGCTGGCCCTGTTCGGCGAGCGGCTGTGGGGCGTGCTGCTGTGGCCGCTGATGCTGGCCGGGTTGTTCGTGCTGCTGGTGGTCACGGGCCTGTTGCCGGCGTTGCCCGCGTGGTTGCGCTGGGGGCTGATGGCGGCGCTGGCCGGCGCGGCGCTGTGGCGGCTGCGGCTTCTGCGAAACCTGCGCTGGCCGACGGAAGAAGAAGGGCTGGCGCGGATGGAGCGCGCCTCGGGGCTGGCGCACCAGCCCTTGCGCACCCTGCGTGACACGCCGGCGCTGCCGGAAAACGACCCGCAAGCGCAATCCCTGTGGCGGGCGCATGTGGCGCGACTGCGGGAGCGTCTGAAACGACTGCGCGCCGGCTGGCCGCGCTCCGATGCGCCGCGGCGCGACCCCTATGCCTTGCGTTTCGCGCTGGCGCTGGCGTTGATCGCCGCCTTCGCCCTGCAGGGCGGGCGGTTCCTGCCCCATCTGCGCGCCAGCCTGCAACCGCCGCCCCTGCCCGGCATGGACGCAAATGCGCAGGTGGATGCCTGGCTCGATCCGCCGGCTTTCCTGCGCCGCCCGCCGCTGGCCCTGACCCGGCAGGGGCGGGCGCTGGCACAGGAAAAACCCATCGCGACCGCGGCCGGCAGCCGGCTGGTCATTCGCATCGTTGGCAGCCCCCGGCAGCCGGTGTTGCGCCTGCATGAACTGACGGCGGATGGCGGGCGCGGGCGGCTGTTGTCCGAGGAACCGCTGCAAAAGGTGGAGGCGGAAGCGTGGCAGGTGCGCCGGGTGTTGAACCGTCCGCTGCTGGCGGAGCTTTCCGGCCCCGTCTCGGCGCGCTGGGCCTTTGCCGTCACTCCCGACCTGCCGCCGCAAATCTCCCTGCTGGCGCCGCCCGCCCGTGCGGCCAGCGGCGCGCTCATGCTGCGCTGGCGGGCCAGCGACGACCATGGCGTGCGCGCCGCCCGCGCCCGGTTCCGTCTCGTCGACGCGCCAAGGGGCATGCTGCGGTTCGATCCGCCGCGCGCGCCCCTGCGCCTGTTGCGGCGCGGGCGCGAAATGAAGGGGGAGAGCCTGCTCAGGCTGATGGCGCATCCGTGGGCCGGCATGCGGGTGGAGATGGTGCTGGAGGCCACCGACGTGGCCGGGCAGACGGGGCGCTCGAAACCCCACCGGCTTGTTCTGCCCGAACGGCCCTTCGCCAATCCGCTGGCCCGCGCCGTCGTCGAGCAGCGGCGCTTTCTGGTGCTGCATCCGGAGCGCAAGCACGAGGTGGCGGAGATGCTGGCGGCCTTTCTGGCCTGGCCGGTGGAGTTCATCCGCAAGCCCGGCTCCTATCTGGGGTTGCGGCTGGCCATGGAGCGGCTGCTGAAGGCGCGCACGCAAGAGGAGCTGAAGAGCATCGTCGCGCTGCTGTGGGCAGTCGCCGTTGACATCGAGGAGGGCGACCTGGCGGCGGCGCGGCGGCGGCTGGAAGCGGCGCGCAAGGCGCTGCGCGACGCGCTTGCCCGTGGCGCCTCGCCGGAAGAGATCGCGCGGCGGCTGGCGGAGCTGAAGCAGGCGCTGAACGAGTTCATGCGGCAACTGGCGCAACGCCAGCGGGGGCGGCCGCCCGCCATGCGGCGGGGCAACGGGCAGGTGCGGATGGTGCGCCCGCAAGACCTGCAACAGATGCTGAAGCGGCTGGAGGACCTGGCGCGCAGCGGGGCGCGCGATGCCGCCGAGCGCCTGCTCTCGCAACTGGACAACATTCTGGAGAACCTGCAACTCATGCCGCCGATGATGGCGCGGCCGGGGCCGGCGGAAAAGGCGCTGGGCGAGATGCGGAAACTGATGCGCGAACAGCAGAAGCTGATGGATCGCACCTGGCAACGCCAGCCTTCCGAAAAGGGCGGCAAGGGCTTCGAGGACTTGCGGATGCAGCAGCGGGGGCTGGCCGAACGGTTGCGGGAGCTGATGGAGCGCATGCCGGCGCAATCGGGCAAGGAAGGCAGGCAGGCGCAACGGGCCCTGAAGCAGGCGGAGCGGGCCATGCGCGGCGCCGGCGAGGCCCTGCGGCGGGGCCAGCGTGGCAAGGCCCTGGCGCAGCAGCGCAAGGCCCTGCAGGCGTTGGGCAGGGGCGCGCGGCGCATGGCGAAACAGCTGGCGCGACGGCGCGGGATGGGCACGGCGGGGCTGATGTCGCGGCGTTACGACCCGCTGGGCCGGCCGATGCGCGGGCGCTTCGCCGATCCGGGCACGGATTCGCGCATGGTTCCGGACGAAAACGCCACCGAGCGCGCCCGGCGCATCCTGGAGATGCTGCGCAAGCGCGCCGAAGACGCCACACGTCCGCCGCTGGAGCGCAATTATTACGATCGCCTGCTGCGCGGCCTGTATTGATCTCGCATGGCCGCTTTCCCACATCGGCAGGGGATGGAGGAGTGGTCATGCATTTTCTGTCGGACAATACCGCGGCGGTGCACCCGCGCATCCTGGAGGCCATGGCGCGGGCCAATGTGGGCCATGCGCCCTCCTATGGCGGCGATGGCCTGACGCTGGAGGCCGAACAGCTGCTGGAAGAAGTGTTCGAGAGCGATGTGCGCGCCTTTCTGGTGGCTACCGGCACCGCCGCCAATGCCCTGGCGCTGGCGGCCATGACCCCGCCCTATGGCGGCATCCTGTGCCACGAGGAGGCGCACATCAACACCGACGAATGCGGCGCGCCGGAGTTCTTCACCGGCGCCAAGCTGATCCCGCTTGACGGCG
>JALVFB010000013.1 GCA_027030295.1 Hyphomicrobiales bacterium | reverse complement strand
TACCATTCCGCCTCGCCGCAGCGGCGGGCCCGGGCGTGTTCCGGGTGATCGCGCCAGCGGCGGATGGAGTCCTCGTCGCGCCACCAGCTGATGGTGACGCCCCTGCCCTCCTCGTCGCGCCAGCTGGCCATGCCCAGAAAACCGGGCATGGCCACGACCAGCTCCGCCATGCGCCTGGCCGTTTCCGCGTAGCCCGGCGTGTCCGCCTTCAGCCGCGAGATGAAGATGACGGCAAAAGTTCCCTCCGGCAGGTCTTCCGGCGCCAGCGACATGATGTTTTCTCCTCGCTCCGTGACAGGAAAGGCGCCGCAGGCCTGCTTTTCGCCCGCGGCGCCTTCGTTGCGTTGCGTGCCGGTGGCGCCCCGCTCAGCTGCAGCCCGAAGTGGCGCCGCAGGTGTCGCACTTCAGGCAGGTGCCGTTGCGCACCATGGTGAAGTTGCCGCATTCGGAGCAGGCCTCGCCTTCATAGCCCTTCATGCGCGCCTCCATGATGCGCTGCGCCGTCACGTCCAACGCCGCCGCGCCTTCGGTGGACATCGATGCATCGGGAGCGAGCGTCGGCGCGCTCTCCTCCGCGAACCCGGTGGCGGCCTGCGTCCGCGCCGTGGAAAGGGCCTCCACCTCCTGCATCAGGGAATCGGCATCGTCCGACACCAGGGCCAGCTCGTTGCCGGGCAGCAGCACCACGTTGTCCGGCACCTGGTGGCGCAGGAAGCCGGTGGATACCAGTTTCGCCGCCGGCACCGCATGCGGTGTCTCGGCGCCACCCTGCTCTTCCGCTTCCGGCGCCTTGCCTTCCACAACGCCACGGCCCAGGGCATCGAAGCGCGCGTCATGCGGATCCACGTGCGCCAGATCGGTGCGGCCGAGATAGGAAATGGCCAGCTCGCGGAAGATGTAGTCGAGGATGGACGTGGCCTGCTTGATGGTGTCGTTGCCCTGCACCATGCCCGCCGGCTCGAAGCGGGTGAAAGTAAAGGCCTCCACATATTCCTCCAGCGGCACGCCATATTGCAGACCCAGCGAAACGGCGATGGCGAAATTGTTCATCATGGCGCGGAAGGCGGCGCCCTCCTTGTGCATGTCGATGAAGATCTCGCCCAGGCGACCGTCTTCGTATTCGCCGGTGCGCAGATAGACCTTGTGGCCACCGACGATGGCTTTCTGCGTATAGCCCTTGCGGCGGTTGGGGAGTTTTTCGCGGCGGCGCACTTCCACCACTTTCTCCACCACCTTCTCGACCACCTTTTCCGCCACGCGCTCGGCGCGTTGCGCCGCGGGGCGGGTGTAGGCCACCTCTTCGGCGAATTCCTCCGCCGTTTCGGCCTCCTCGTCGTCATCGTCCTCCAGCATCTGCGCCATGAGCGGCTGGGAGAGCTTGGAGCCGTCGCGATAGAGCGCATTGGCCTTCAGCCCCAGTTTCCACGACAGCTCATAAGCCTTCAGGCAGTCCTCCACCGTGGCGTCGTTGGGCATGTTCACGGTCTTGGAAATGGCGCCGGAGATGAAGGGTTGGGCGGCGGCCATCATGCGGATGTGGCTTTCCACCGACAGGTAGCGCCTGCCCAGGCGACCACAGGCGTTGGCGCAGTCGAACACCGGCAGATGCTCTTCCTTCAGATGCGGTGCGCCCTCCAGCGTCATGGCGCCGCAAACGTGGATGTTGGCGGCTTCCACCGCGTCCTTCGAGAAGCCGAGGTGGGACAGCAGATCGAAGGAAATGTCGTTCAACCGCTCCTCGGAAACACCCAGCACGTCGCGGCAGAAATCGTCGCCCAGGGTGAAACGGTTGAAGGCGTAGCGAATGTCGTAGGCAGACCCCAGCGCCTCTTCCACCGCGGCGATCTTCTCATCCGTGAAGCCACGTTGCTTCAGCGTCTCGTGGTTGACGCCCGGCGCGTCCTTCAGGGTGCCGTGGCCGACGGCATAGGTGATGATGTCCTCGATCTGCTCCCGGCCGTAGCCCAGCACCTCCAGCGCCACGGGCACCGCCTGGTTGATGATCTTGAAGTAACCGCCACCGGCCAGCTTCTTGAACTTCACCAGCGCATAATCCGGCTCGATGCCGGTGGTGTCGCAGTCCATCACCAGGCCGATGGTGCCGGTGGGCGCCAGCACGCTCACCTGCGCGTTGCGATAGCCGTGCTTCTCGCCCAGCGCCAGCGCCTCGTCCCAGCAGGCTTTCGCGCGCCGCGAAAGTCCGGCGTCGGGACAGTGGGCATGATCCAGCGGCACCGGCGGCACGGAGAGCCGCTCGTAGCCCTCGCGCTCGCCATGGGCGGCGCGGCGGTGGTTGCGGATGACGCGGAGCATGTGCTCGCGGTTTTTCGCGAAACCGGCGAACGCGCCCAGCTCGCCGGCCATTTCGGCGGAGGTGGCGTAGGCCCGGCCGGTCATGACCGCGGCAATGGCGCCACACATGGCCCGGCCCGCATCGGAATCATAGGGCAGCCCCATGGTCATCAGCAGACCGCCGATGTTGGCGAAACCCAGGCCCAGGGTGCGGAACTCGTAGGAGAGCCTGGCGATCTCCTTCGACGGGAACTGCGCCATGAGCACGGAGATTTCCAGCACGATGGTCCACAGCCTGACCGCATGTTCGAACTCGGCCACACGGAAGGTGCGCGTCTCCCGATCATAGAAACGCAGCAGATTGAGCGAGGCGAGATTGCAGGCGGTGTTGTCCAGGAACATGTATTCCGAGCACGGGTTGGAGGCGCGGATCTCGCCGGAAGCCGGGCAGGTGTGCCAGTCGTTGATGGTGGTGTGGAACTGCACCCCCGGGTCGGCCGACTGCCAGGCGGCCAGCCCGATCTTCTCCCACAGGGCGCGGGCGGAAACGGTCTTCGCCACCTCGCCGTCGGTGCGGCGGATGAGCGGCCATTCGGCATCGGCCCGCACCGCCTGCAGGAACTCTTCCGTCACCCGCACCGAGTTGTTGGAATTCTGCCCCGAGACGGTGCGATAGGCCTCGCCGTCCCAGTCGGTGTCATAGGTTTCGAACGCGATTTCCGTGAAGCCCTGTTTCGCATACTGGATGACCTGGCGAATGAGACCCATGGGCACGTCGTCGCGCCTGGCGGCGCGGATGGCGCGCCTGAGCGCCGGATTGCGCTTCGGGTCATAGCAGTCCTCGCCCTCGGCCTCGCAGTTCACGCAGGCGCGCATGACGGCCTCGAGATGGCGCTTCACCAGCTTCGAGCCGGCCACCAGGGCGGCGACCTTGCGCTCTTCCTTCACCTTCCAGTCGATGAATTCCTCGATGTCCGGATGGTCGATGTCGACGATGACCATCTTGGCGGCGCGCCGGGTGGTGCCGCCGGACTTGATGGCGCCGGCGGCGCGGTCGCCCACCTTCAGGAAGCTGAGCAGGCCGGAGGAGCGCCCGCCGCCGGACAGCGGCTCGTTCTCGCCGCGCAGGCTGGAGAAGTTGGTGCCGGTGCCGGAGCCATACTTGAACAGGCGCGCCTCGCGCACCCACAGGTCCATGATGCCGCCCTCGTTCACCAGGTCGTCCGCGATGGACTGGATGAAGCAGGCGTGCGGCTGCGGGCGCTCATAGGCGGAGGTGGACTTCTTCAGGCGGCCGGTTTCGTGATCGACGTAATAGTGCCCCTGCCCCGGCCCGTCGATGCCATAGGCCCAGTGAAGGCCGGTGTTGAACCACTGCGGCGAGTTGGGCGCGGCCATCTGCATGACCAGCATGTGGCGAATCTCGTCATGGAAGGCGCGCGCGTCCTCCTCCGTGTCGAAATAGCCGCCCTTCCAGCCCCAATAGGTCCAGGCGCCGGCCATGCGGTCATAGACCTGGCGGGCCGAAATCTCATGCGTGGTGCGTTCATCCTCGGGCAGCTTCGCCAGCGCCTCCTCGTCCGGCACGGAGCGCCAAAGCCACTCCGGCACGCCCTCTTCCGGCACCTTCTTCAGCGCCACCGGCACGCCGGCCTTGCGGAAATACTTCTGCGCCAGGATGTCGGAGGCCACCTGCGAGAAATGCGCGGGCACCTCCACGTCCTCCATGCGGAAGACCACCGATCCGTCCGGGTTGCGGATCTCGCTGGTGATGCGGGTGAAGGCGACGTCCTCGTAGACATCCCCGCCGGCCCGGGTGAACAGACGCTGGATTTTCATGGCCCCCTCTCTTGCCTTGTCCATGCCTGCGGAAGCGCCGGAAAGCCCCTGTTCCGGCGGATTGCAACCCGCCGGCCGCCGCTTCCCATTTTGTGGAACTTTCAGCTTACAAACAGAATACGACCGGAACAAAGGGCGGTCAAGAAATTTTGCCGCCGAATCCGCTCCGGCAAGGACGATCATGCGTCAGCGGGGAGATGGGGTCAAGACCTTGTGGCGAAAAATCAGGAACCCCCCATATCATGTGGAAAGCCGCCCTCAAACAGCGGAAAATCCGATTCGCGATTCCATCGCGTGAATGTTCACATCGCCGCAACCACATGATTCCGACGGGCTTTCCCGAACGGCGGCGGTGGGCAGGCGGTGGACGCCCTGTGGACAACCGCGCAACGGCGATTTTCATATCCGTCATGGCGACCTTGCATGGCGCGGGGATTTGGCTATGCTCCGCAACGGATGACAACCGGCGAGAGGCCGGACGCTTGCGAACGGGATTCGCTCATGGGCCTGAAGACCATCATACAGCGCGTGTTCACCTGGTGGAACGACGCCACCTTGTCCACCCTGCTCTACACGAAGCGCAAGGGGGTGCTGGTGGGGAAGGACGAACAGGGCAACCGCTATTATCGCACCGCGGACGATTCGCACCGTTGGGTGATCTACAACGGCTACGCCGAGGCCTCGCGCATCCCGCCGGGCTGGCATGGCTGGATCCATCGGCGCACGGACACGCCGCCGACGGAGGATGGCTACCATCCCCATGCCTGGGAGAAGCCCTGGCGGCCCAATCCCACCGGCACGGCGGAGGCGGAGTTTCCGCCCGGCTCGCTGTATCGCGAGGAGCCGGCGCACGTGGCGAAAGCGGCGGTGCGGAGCTGGCGGCCGGACAATCCGAACTGAGGGCGGATAACGGATGCGGCCATGAACAATCTGGTGGAAACCATCATCGGCACCCTGGTGCTGGCCGTGGCGGCGGCCTTCGCCTGGTATGTCTACGCCACCACCGACATCGCGCACGGGCGCTCGGGCTATGTCATCAAGGCCATTTTCGACAACGCCAGCGGCGTGAACATCGGCACCGACGTGCGCCTGGCCGGCATCAAGGTGGGCAGCGTGATCGGCCAGAAGCTGGATCAGGAAAACTACCAGGCCATCATCTCCATGACCATCGAACGCGGGGTGAAGCTGCCGGAAGACACCTCGGCCAAGATCACCACCGACGGCCTGCTGGGAGACAAGTATATCGCGCTCGATCCGGGCGGCTCCGACATCATGCTGAAGGACGGAGGCGTGCTGGACAACACGCAAAGCTCCATCGACCTGTGGGCGCTGGTGAACGAATATCTGTTCAAGAAGGAAGAGAAGAGCAAGTGAACCTCGCGGACGCCGGAACCGCGACGCCGGGAAAAGGATCGCCATGAACGCGCGGCAGCGCTGGCAGGCGGAGGAATACGAGGAGAAGGCGGGTTTCGTCTTCGAGGAAGCGGAGGAAATCCTGCGCTGGCTGAACGCCGCGCCGGGCGAACGCATTCTGGACCTGGGTTGCGGCACCGGCGTCATCGCCGAACGCCTGATGCGGCGGGGCTGCCGGGTTCTGGGCCTGGACATCGACGCCGACATGCTGCGCGCGGCACGGGCGCGCGGCGTGCCGGTGGTGCGGGGCTCCGGCGAAAG
>JALVFB010000012.1 GCA_027030295.1 Hyphomicrobiales bacterium | reverse complement strand
CAGCATCTCCATCAGCGCATCCAGCGCGCCCATGCACGGCAGGCCCTGCTCCTGACAAAAGGCCTCCAGCCGCTGGCGCAGACCCGGCGCGGAAAGCGCGTGCACCACCAGCCCCGGTTCTTCCTCCAGCTGTTCCAGCACGCGCGAGAGATCCTGTGGCGCGCGCACCAGCGTGTGCATGTGCACGATGGGCGAATGACCGGGAAAGAACAGGAGCGCCTTGTCCAGCAACTGCCGCAACCCCTCGCCGGTGGAATCCGAAACGAGGTGCACATGAAAATATTTGCTGGCGGAGTTGCTCATGCCGGAGAAATTTTCATTGGTTTTTCTGGCACCCCCTCTGGTGGAGAAAAAAGGTCAGCTGACCTTTTTTCTCCACCAGAGGGGGGCAAAACCCAGTGTGCCGGTGCGGGCCGGTTCGTCAAGGGCGCCTTCGGCGCCGCGAAGCGGGCATGCCCCTTGACGAACCGGCCCGCACCGGAAACTCCCGAGGCCAATACCGCCGCGACTTTGCGGCTTCTTGCGCCGGCCCGCAAGGCCCTTTATGACACGGAGCAATCGGGGAACCCACCCGCGGGATGGACATGAGCACCGACACGCAACATCTCTCGCGCGAGGAAGTGGCCGCCGTGCTGGCCGAGGCTCTGCCCTTCATGCAGCGCTATGCCGGCGAAACCGTGGTCATCAAGTATGGCGGGCATGCCATGGGCGATCCGGCGCTGGCGGAAAAATTCTGCGCCGACGTGGTGCAGCTGAAGCTTTCCGGCATCCACCCGGTGATCGTGCACGGCGGCGGGCCGCAGATAGGCCGCATGCTGGAGAAGCTGGGCATCGCCTCGCGTTTCGAGGACGGCCTGCGCGTGACTTGTGCGCAGACGGTGGAGGTGGCGGAGATGGTGCTCTCCGGCTCGGTGAACAAGCGCGTGGTCAACTGCATCCGGAAAGTCGGCGGCAAGGCCGTGGGCATTTCCGGCAAGGACGCCAACCTGTGCCTGGCGCGCAAGCTGAAGCGCAGTAAGACCGACCCCG
Organism: Hyphomicrobiales bacterium; assembly: GCA_027030295.1. GTDB lineage: Bacteria > Pseudomonadota > Alphaproteobacteria > Rhizobiales > Aestuariivirgaceae > Thermopetrobacter. The sequence goes on along the minus strand of JALVFB010000012.1, from coordinate 4,794 downwards.
TTTCCGGCATCGAGAAGGTCATCGATCTCGGCTATGTCGGCGAGCCGGTGCGCATGGACACGTCCATCATCGAGGTGCTGGCGCGCTCCGACATCATTCCCGTCATCGCCCCCATCGGCGTTTCGGAAGAGGGCGAGACGCTGAACATCAACGCCGATACCTTCGCCGGCAGCCTCGCCGCCGCGCTGAAGGCCAGGCGTCTGCTGCTGCTCACCGACGTGAAGGGCGTGCTGGACGAAAACGGCGATCTCATTTCCGAGCTGACGCCGGAAGAGGTGGAGAATCTCATCGACAAGGGCACCATTTCCGGCGGCATGATACCGAAGGTGCGCTCCTGCGTGGAAGTCATCGAGAACGGCGTGGAGGGCGTCATCATCCTCGATGGCCGCGTGCCGCACGCGGTGCTGCTGGAGCTGTTCACCGCCCGCGGCGTCGGCACCCGCATCAGCCACGGCACGGAGGCCGGCGCATGAGCGCGCGCGGCGAGATGCTGATGCAGGCTCCGGCCGCTGCCGCGCCCGGGTTCGATCATGTGCGCGACTGGGTGTTCGATCTCGACAACACGCTCTACTGCGCCAGCCGCGGTCTGTTCGACCAGATCGATCAGCGCATGGGCGCCTATCTCATGCGCCTGTTCGATACCGACGCGGAAACTGCCCGCCGCATCCAGAAGGATTATTTCCACCGCTATGGCACCACCCTGCGCGGACTGATGCTCAACGGCGAGATCGACGATCCGGACGATTTTCTGCATTTCGTGCACGATATCGACTATTCCTCCATCACGCCCAACCCGGCGCTGGATGCGGCGCTCGCCCGCATCGGGGGGCGCAAGTGGGTGTTCACCAACGGCTCGGTGTCGCATGCGGAAAACGTGCTGAGCCGGCTCGGCGTCATCGACCACATCGACGAGATCTTCGACATCCGCGCCGCCGACTACGTGCCCAAGCCGCACGCGGCGGCGTTTGACGCCTTTTTCGGGCGCACCCGCATTGCGCCGCGGGCCGCGGCCATGTTCGAGGACATCGCCCGCAATCTCGAGGAACCGCACCGCCGCGGCATGGTCACGGTGCTGGTGGATCATCCGGACAATGCCGATTCGCGCTGTCTGTGCGCGCAAGGTGGCGGGGCGGGGAGCATGGAGCACGTGCACTATCGCACGCAGGACTTGAGCGAATTTCTGACCGACATCACGCAAACAGGGAAGCAGGCATGAGCATCGACAACCTGAAGGAAACCATCGAGGCCGCGTTCGACAAGCGCGATGAAATCTCCTTTTCCACCACCGGCGAGGTGCGCGAGGCGGTGGAAGAGGCGCTGAACCTCATGGACAGGGGTGAATTGCGCGTGGCCGAGAAGATCGACGGCCAATGGCGGGTGAACGAGTGGCTGAAGAAAGCCGTGCTGCTTTCCTTCCGGCTCAACGACATGGAGGTGATGGAGGGCGGCCCCGGCGGCGCGGTCTACTGGGACAAGGTGAAGCCGAAGTTCGCCGGCTGGACGGAAGAGGATTTCCGCAAGGCCGGTTTTCGCGCCGTGCCGGGCTGCGTGGTGCGCCATTCGGCCTACATCGCGCCCAACGTGGTGCTCATGCCCTCCTTCGTGAACCTCGGCGCCTACGTGGACGAGGGCACCATGGTCGATACCTGGGCCACCGTCGGGTCGTGTGCGCAGATCGGCAGGAACGTGCATCTTTCCGGCGGCGTGGGTATCGGCGGCGTGCTGGAGCCGTTGCAGGCCGCGCCCGTGATCATCGAGGACAACTGTTTCATCGGCGCGCGCTCGGAAATCGTCGAGGGCGTCATCGTCGGCGAGGGGTCGGTCATCTCGATGGGCGTGTTCATCGGCCAGTCCACCCGCATCATCGACCGCGAGACGGGCGAGGTGTTCTACGGGCGCGTGCCGCCCTATTCGGTGGTGGTCTCCGGCTCCATGCCCGGCTCGAAGACGGAGCTGCCAAACGGCAAACCGGCGCCGAACCTCTACTGCGCCGTGATCGTCAAGCGCGTGGACGAGAAGACCCGCGCCAAGGTTTCCATCAACGACCTGTTGCGCGACTGAATGAGATCGATCGGCATGCGTCCGGGTGTTTCACGACGCCTCGCCTGTCAAGGGTGAAACCGCTTTGCGGCGGCCCGCAGGGCCGCCCTTGACAGGCGAGGCGTCGTGAAAAGAATGGCCAGGAAGCGCCAATGGCGAAAAATCGCCATTGGCGCTTCTCTCAGCTGAAAAACATGGTGTCATACCATGTTGCACAAAGGCTGACCGGTAAAACCGCTCCGCGCCCCTCAGGCCCTTGCTTTTCATAATTTGGGGGCCCAAGTGGCGGCGCGGAGCGGTGGGTGGTTCCTTATGCAACCTGGTATTAGTCCAGAAAGCCGACGATCTTCTTCACGTCGGCATGGATTGGTTCGGCGATGGCCCGCGCCCGTTCCGCGCCGTTCTTCAGCACCGAATCGATATAGCCCACATCGTCCAGCAGCCGCTTCATCTCGGCGTTGATGGGCGCGAGCTTTTCCACCACCAACTCGGCCAGCGCCGGCTTGAACTCGGCGAAGCCCTTGCCGCCGAAGTCTTTCAGCACGTCTTCCTTCGACACCCCGGCCATGGCCGCATAGATGCCCACCAGGTTGGCCGCTTCCGGGCGGCCTTCCAGTCCTTCCACCGTCTCGGGCAACGGCTCGGGATCGGTCTTCGCCTTCCTGATCTTTTTCGCGATGGCATCCGCGTCATCGGAGAGATTGATGCGTGAGTAATCCGACGGGTCGGACTTCGACATCTTCTTGGTGCCGTCGCGCAAGCTCATCACGCGCGTCGCCGGCCCCTGAATGAGCGGCTCCGGCAACGGGAAAAAGCCGCCGTCTTCCGTCCGCCCCAGCCCCAGCTCGGCGATGCGTTCGGCATAATCGTTGTTGAACTTCTGGGCGATGTCGCGGGTCAGCTCCAGATGCTGCTTCTGATCCTCGCCCACCGGCACGCGCTCCGCGTGATAGGCCAGAATATCCGCCGCCATGAGCACCGGATAGTCATACAGCCCCACGGAGGCCTTCTCGCGGTTCTTGCCGGCCTTTTCCTTGAACTGCGTCATGCGGTTGAGCCAGCCGATGCGCGCGGTGCAGTTGAGCACCCAGGCCAGCTCCGCGTGCTGCGAAACGCGCGACTGGTTGAACACGATGTGCTTTTCCGCGTCGATGCCGGCGGCCAGAAACGCGGCGGTGACCTCGCGCGTGCTCTTCATCAGCTCCTTCGGGTCCTGCCATACGGTGATGGCGTGCATGTCCACCACGCAATAGATGCAGTCGTGATCTTCCTGCAGATCGACGAAGCGCACGATGGCGCCGAGATAGTTGCCCAGGTGCAGGTTGCCCGTGGGCTGCACGCCGGAGAACACGCGCGGCTTGTGCTTGCTCATGGCCTGATCCTTCCCGCTGCTGCCGGAGTTTTGCGCAATATGCGAGCGGGTATACGCAGCCCGCGCGGGGGCCGCAAGTGGGCAGGCGCGGCGCGAGCGGGTTAAGCCTGCCTTAACCGGAATGGGCGAAGTTGAAGCGAACGTGTTTGCCACCGGAAAAGGGATGTTGCGCGCCCCCATGCCCGCGAAGACCATGAGCACCACCGAGGAAATCGTTCCCAAGGCGCTGCGCCTGTTTCTGCGCCGCCGCTTGATGGAGTTGACCGGCCTGTTTCTGCTGGCTCTGGCCGCGCTGTTCACGCTGGCGCTGGCCACCTGGTCGGTGCTCGACCCGTCGCTGGACCGTGCGGTGGACGGCCCGGTGCGCAACTGGCTCGGCTGGCCCGGCGCGGTGGTGGCGGATGTGGCCATCGTGCAGCTGGGGCTGGCCGCCATCGTGCCGGTGGCGGCGCTGGTGGTGTGGGGCGCGCGCTGGCTGGCCTTTCGTCCCCCGCAGCGCATATTGGCGCGCCTGCTGTGGCTGGCGCTGGCCATGCTGGCCACGGCCGGGGCGCTGGCTTTTCTGCCGGTGCCGGCCTCCTGGCCGCTGGGCACCGGGCTGGGTGGCAATCTGGGCGGCGCCATCGCCGCCGGGCTGGGCAGGTTGCTGACTTTCATCATGAAGCCGCTGGCCGCCACCGTTTTCGCGGGCCTGCTGCTGCTGTCCGCCGCCGTGTTCACGTGGTTGCGCGCGCTGGGCATTACCGGCGATGGCATCGTTGCCGCCGCCGCGGCGCTGGGAGAAAGGCGCCAGCAGAAGGTGGCTGCCGGGCTTGGCGGCATCACCCATTTGTGGCTCCGCGTTAGCAGCCTGTGGCGTCACCGCGCCGCCAACAGGACGGAGCGGAAACCGCCGCGCCCGAACGCCGCCCCGCGCATCGTGCGCCACGATGTGGCGGAGGAGCCAAGGGACGACGACGCCCCGCCGGTGGCCGCCTTCGCCCCGAAGCGGAAACGGCGGCGCGCGGGACTGGGCGCTCTGTTCGCCCGCCTCGGCGCCATCTGGAGCGCGACGGACACGACTCCGCCCGCCGCGTCGGAAGCGCCCGCCACGGCCCGCCGCGAACCGGTCATCACGCCGGCCGCGCCCGAAGTGCAGCCGGCCCCGGCCGCGCCCGGTGTGGAGGCCGCGCCGGCGACGCCGCCACAATCCGGCGAGGTGCGCATCGGCGCGCCGGTGGATTCGGCCTTCCTGCCGGAAGAACTCGCGGAAGAACCGCCGCTGCCGGAAGCAACGCCCGACGCCGCGCAGGCGCAACCGCCTCGGGCGCCGGCCACGGCCGCGAACGCCGCCGCCAGCCCCGCCGCCTCCGCCACACGCGCCACCACCCGCCCGGCGGCGC
>JALVFB010000011.1 GCA_027030295.1 Hyphomicrobiales bacterium | reverse complement strand
GAATTCGAAGGTCAGGGACGGCAAGGTATGGCCGAAACCGGACGGTGCGGCCAACCTGAAGGAGTTCCGCATCTACCGCTTCGACCCGGATACCGGCGACAATCCGCGGCTGGACACCTATTTCGTCGATCTCGACGACTGCGGGCCGATGGTGCTGAACGCGCTCCTCTGGATCAAGGACAACATCGACTCCACGCTCACCTTCCGCCGTTCCTGCCGCGAGGGCATCTGCGGTTCGTGCTCCATGAACATCAACGGCGAGAACACGCTGGCCTGCATCCGGCCCATCGCCGACTTCGAGGAACCGGTGCGCATCCATCCACTGCCGCACATGGAGGTGGTGAAGGATCTGGTGCCGGATCTGACCCTGTTCTATGCCCAGCACCGGCTCATCGAACCGTGGCTGAAGACGGACACGCCGGCGCCGGAGCGCGAATGGCCGCAGTCGAAGGAAGACCGGGCGAAGCTGGACGGGCTTTACGAGTGCATCCTGTGCGCCTGCTGCTCCACGTCCTGCCCCTCCTACTGGTGGAATCAGGAGCGCTACCTCGGCCCGGCGGCATTGCTTCAGGCGTGGCGGTGGATTTCCGATTCGCGCGACGAGGCCACCGGCGAGCGGCTGGATCAGCTGGACGATCCGTTTCGGCTGTATCGCTGCCACACCATCATGAACTGCGTGCGGGTGTGCCCGAAGGGACTGAATCCGGCCCGCGCGATTGCCGGCATCAAGCGCCTGCTGGCCAACCGCAAGGCGTGAAGACGTCGCGCTTCAGCATACCCTGAAAAATCCGTCAGTTTGACCGCCGGCAATCGACTCTCCTGGCGAAATGTGGCAGACTGTCTCACGTGGCAACACGTAGCGAGGGAGGATCTGCACCCATGTCTCTGGAAGCCCATATCCGCGAGCTGGAAGCGAAGCACCAACAACTGGAAGATCAGATCGCGGACATGATGAACCACCCGAGCGTGGACGATCTGGAGATCAAGAAACTCAAACTCGAAAAATTGCACATCAAGGAAGAGATTGAGCGCTTGCGCAAGCAAAACAACGCCGCCTGAAAGGCTGGCGGGAAGATTCGTGTTCTCCTGAAGAAGCGTTTGCTCCGCGTGGCGGACCGGATGCGCGGAGAATGACGCGCACGCCGCTGGCAAAGCGCCAGCGGCGGTTTCCGATTCAGGCGGCCTTGCGGCGCACCGCCTCGGCGATGCTCTCCACCACCTCGGCGATGAGCGCCTCGTCGTCGCCCTGCGCCATCACCCTTATGACCGGTTCGGTGCCGGAGGGGCGGATGACCAACCGCCCCTGCTCGCCCAGCCTTTTTTCCGCTTCCGCGATCACTTTTCGCACGGCGGCGTCTTCCAGCGGATTGGCGCCGGCATAGGGCACGTTGGTCATCACCTGCGGCACCGGTTCGAACAGGTGGCAGACTTCCGAAACCGGCTTGCCCCGCGCCCGCACCGCCACCAGCACCTGCAGCGCCGCCACCAGACCGTCGCCGGTGGTGTTGTAGTCGGTGAGAATCACGTGTCCGGACTGCTCGCCGCCGACGTTGCACCCCTTTTCCTTCATCATCTGATAGACATAGCGGTCGCCCACCTGCGAGCGGTAAAGCGTCAGCCCCTGCTGCCGCATGAAACGCTCCAGCCCGAGGTTGGACATGATGGTGGCCACCACGCCGTCGCCGCGCAGCCTGCCATTGGCGCGCTGATGCGTGGCGATCAGCGCCAGGATCTGGTCGCCATCCACGATGGCGCCCTTCTCGTCCACGATGATGACGCGGTCGGCGTCGCCATCCAGCGCGATGCCGATGTCGGCGCGATATTCCATCACCTTGGATTGCAACAGGGTGGGAGCAGTGGAGCCGCAGCCGTCGTTGATGTTGAAGCCGTTGGGTTCTATCCCGATCTTGATGACCTCCGCCCCCAGCTCCCACAGGGCCAGAGGCGCGATCTTGTAGGCGGCGCCATTGGCGCAGTCGATCACCACGCGCAGGCCATCGAGGCCGAAATGGCGCGGCACCGTGCGCTTGACGAATTCGACGTAGCGGGCGCGGGCGTCCTCGATGCGGGTGGCCCGCCCCAGCCTGTCCGGCGCGGCGGCGTAGCGGGAAAGGTCGCTTTCCAGCAACACCTCGATGCGTTTTTCCTGTTCGTCGGTGAGCTTTTCGCCATCGGGACCGAAAAACTTGATGCCGTTGTCATGATAGGGATTGTGCGAGGCCGAAAGCATCACGCCCAGATCGGCGCGGAGCGAGCGGGTGAGCATGGCCACGCCCGGCGTCGGCACCGGCCCCAGCAGGAACACGTCCATGCCCACGGACAGGAAACCCGCCGTGAGCGCCTGTTCGATCATGTAGCCGGAAAGGCGCGTGTCCTTGCCGATGACCACCCGCGAGCGGTGTCCGTTGGCGAATGTGGCGCCCACCGCCATGCCCAGCCGCACCACGGTTTCCGGATCCAGCGGTGTGACATTGGCCTTGCCACGCACGCCATCGGTGCCGAAATACTTTCTGCTCATCGCACACAATCCTCCACCGTGGGGCCACGCCCCAAACAGACAATCACTACCACGGCGGAAATGAATTTTTCGTATCCGCCCCCTGTCGGCTCATTTATATGCCAGGGCGTCGTCACGGGCCAAGCGCGGGGCATGATCATGGCGGCAGATCAGCCGCGGGTGATGATTGCATGCAACATCGCCGCCATCTCCGCCGTTTCGCGCACGTCGTGCACCCGCACCATCTGCGCCCCGGCCAGAAAGGCCATTTGCGCCACCGCCAGCGACCCGGCCAGGCGGCCCTTCGCTTCCGCCACGCCGGTGACCTCGCCGATGAAACGCTTGCGCGAGGCGGCGTAGAGCAGCGGCAGGCCATGGCCGTGGAACAGCGCCAGGCGGCGCAGGATGCGCAGGTTGTGGTCGGTGTCCTTGGCGAAGCCGATGCCGGGGTCGATCATGATGTTCTTCCGGGCGATGCCGGCAGCCATGGCGCGCTCGATGGCCTGGCCCAGTTCGTCGAAGACCTCCAGCGCCGCATCCTCGTAATGCGCGTGCTCCATCATGGTGGCCGGTTCGCCACGCATGTGCATCAGGATCACCGGCACCCCCAGCCGCGCCACCATGGCGGCGGCCTCGGGATCGTGGGCGAGGGCGGAGACGTCGTTGACGATGCGCGCGCCGGCGCGCACCGCCGCTTCCATCACCGCCGCCTTGCGGGTGTCCACGCTCACGCACAGGCCATCCGCGGCCAGCGCCTCGATGACGGGCAGAACGCGATCCATCTCCTCCCGCACGGAGACGGCCGCCGCGCCGGGGCGGGTGGATTCGCCGCCCACGTCCAGCACGTCCGCGCCAGCCTCCGCCAGCCGGCGGCCATGGTCGACGGCTTCTTGCGCGCTGGAAAACCGGCCGCCGTCGGAGAAGCTGTCCGGCGTGACGTTGACGATGCCCATGATGCGCGGGCGGTCGAGCGCGATGCCGGCGAACGCCGTGCGGGGGGCGGCCAGCCGGGCCAGCCAGTCCGCCAGCAGTGTGTCGGTTCCGGCCTGCTGGCGCAGCTCCGTCGCCGAGAGCAGGCGGCGGGAACGTTCGCCGGTGCCGGCGCAATCATGCACCAGCCAGGCGCAGGTGAAGGCCAGCGACTTGCCAGCCAGCGGCAGGGCCAGCCCGCGCGCCAGCGCCTGGCGCGCATCCATGCCGTGGAGCAGCCCTTCCGGCAGTATATGCAATTTGTCGCCGTTATCACTCATGGCTGTTTGGCATGGCTCAGCGGCGTGTGGTCTTTTGCTTGGCCGGCGTGCCTTTCCCCGCCTGCATCACCACGTGATAGCGGCGGCGCGGCGCCTTCCGGCGGTTGTGCACGGCCTTGCGGCGCCACTCCTTGCGGCGGGCCCGCGTTCGTTTGCGGGCGGCGCGGCGCTTCGCCGCCAGGTTGCGCAACTCCTCGCGCAGGCGCGCCAGTTCCATTGGCGCCTGCACGGCGCAGCCCACGCGATGCGCCGCGGCGCGTTTGCAGATGTCAAGCGCCTGCGGCTCGTCCAGCTGCCAGATCAGCGCGCCATATCCGTAACGGCGGCGCGGTTTTCTGGCGTGGCCCTTCGCGTCCAGCCCCACCTGCCAGATGCGTGGCGCGCCCACCTGCGCGGCCTCCTTCACGGGGATCACCAGCGTTCCATAGGGCTTTCCGGCATCGGCCAGCTCGGCCGCCAGCAGCTCCGCCTCCACCACCCCCAGCGCGCGCAGCGACGTCTTGAACGGTCCCAGCAACACCGCCCAGCCGGAGAGTGTGTTCAGCCTGTCCGTCACCTCCGGGATGACGCGCTTGTTGCAGACATGCGGGCGCATGTTCACCGCCGGCGCCAGCCCATTGCGCAGTTGCGCAAGGCGCACCCGCGAGGTTTTTCCGGAACCCTTGCGACGGAAGCCTTCCTCCAGCAATACCCGCGCCACACTGGCCCGGTTATAGGCGGAGCGGCGGCCGAACACCACGGCGGCCAGCCGTGTGCCATTGCGGCGCGCGGTGGCGATGAGGTTGAAGCCGGAGGTGCACAGGAAGCCCGTTTTCATGCCGTCGGCCTCGGGCATCATGAACAGCAGGTAGTTGCGGTTTTTCAGGGTATAGGTGCGGGCCTTGTTCTTCCTCACCACGGTTTTCCGCACCCGCCGGGTGGCGAAAAAGCGCCACCAGTCCGGATGTTTTTTCAGGAACCGGGTGTAGATGGCGCGTGCGAGCACGCCCATGTCCCGCGCGGTGGTGAACTGTTCGGGACTGTGCATGCCATGCGGGTTGGCGAAGCTGGAACCGGTCATGCCCAGCCTCGCCGCCGCCTCGTTCATGCGTTCCACGAAGGCCTGCATGCCGCCGGCCACGGCCTCGGCGAGCGCATTGGCCATGTCGGCGTCGGAGCGCACCATGAGGAAGCTGAGCATGTCGCCGATGCGCATGACATCGCCGGGCCTGGCGCCATAGACAGAGGCGCCACGCTCGATGCTGTAAATCGCTTTTTTGGAAATGGTGGCCTGCGCGGTGAAGGACAGAAGACCGCGATCCACCGCGTCCATGACCAGATAGGCCGTCATCAGCTTGGTGAGCGAGGCCGGATACCAGCGCTGGCCGGCGTCATGGGCCAGGAGCACCTCGCCGGTATCCAGATCGAAGACCAGCGCCGGCATGGGGATTTGCCGTTGCGCGGCCTGCGGGGTGGGCGCGGCGGCTTCGGACAGCCGCAACGCAGGCTGCGCCCACGCCTTCGCCGGGGCGAAAGGAACGAACAGCGCCAGCAGGGTGGCGCCGAGAATGGCGGAGAAGATGCGCATGATCGAAATTCCGTTTTCGGGCTGGCCGTGCACAGCCTTAATCAAATCCATCGCGCCGTTCAATCCGTTCCCCGTGGCATGAATAAGGCGGGCGGTGTCGCGCGGCACCGGAAATGGGGGTTCATGGATCGGATCGCTCTTCGGCGCGCCATTCGGCGCGCACATGATCGTCGGTTTCGTGTGGCAGGAACCGGGTTTTCAGCGATGCAAATTCGTTCCCTGGCAACAGGCGGCTTAGCGCCCATACGGCCATGGCGCGCACGAGTGGCGGTTCGCCGGCCAGGCGGCGTTTCAGCAGCGGGACGAAGCGGGCATCGCCGCTGTTGCCGGTGGCGATGCACACGTTGGCGAGAAAGCGCTCGTAGCCGGCGCGGCGCACCGGCGTGCCGGCGAACATCTTGCGGAAGGCGGGTTCGTTCAGCGTCAGCAGCTCTTCCAATGGCGTCTCGACGAGATGCGGCCGCGGCTTCAGACGCTCCTCCCGCGCCTCTTTCGCGAACTTGTTCCACGGGCAGATGGCCAGGC
>JALVFB010000010.1 GCA_027030295.1 Hyphomicrobiales bacterium | reverse complement strand
GGCCAGCGGTCGGCGTGCATGAACACGATGGCCAGCGAATTGAAACCTTCGTCTTTCAGCGCCTGAAGCTGCGCGCGCACCTCCTTCTCGCGCGGTTCCACCAGTTGCTGGCCGTTGAAGGTCACGCGCTCGCGCACCTCCACCACCGTCTCGTAAAGCGGCGGAATATGCCGCGGCGCCAGCGCGAACAGGTCGGGCCGGTTCTGATAGCCGATGAACAGGGCGTCGGCGAAGCCCTCGGTGATGAGCAGCGCCACCCGCTCGCCGGTGCGCTCCAACAATGCGTTGGTGGCCACCGTGGTGCCCATCTTCACTTCCGTAATGCGCTCGAACGGGATTGGCGCATCGGAAGGAACGCCGAGAAACCGCCGGATGCCCTCCAGTGCGGCGTCCTCGTAGGCCTCCGGATTTTCCGACAGCAGCTTCAGCGTGCGCAATTCACCCGCTGGCGAGAGCGCCACCACATCGGTGAACGTCCCGCCGCGATCGATCCAGAACCGCCAGCCCGTTGCCACCCGCTCCGCCATGTGTCCGCCCTCATTCCTTCAGGAAATCCGCGCACTTCGGCGCCTCGCCCTGTCCGCCCCAGGGCATGATGGGCACGGTGGAGATGGAGTTCTTCGGGCTGCCCTCGATGAGCTTGTCGGAATAGGTGAGATAGACGAGCACGTTGCGTTTCCTGTCACAGCCGCGCACCAGGTGCAGCTTCTTGAACAGGAAGGAGCGCCGCTGCTCATAGAACGTCTCGCCCTGCTCGAACTTTTCCCTGAACCGGATCGGCCCGATCTGCCGGCAGGCCAGCGACACCTCCGAACGCTCCTCCGCCAGCCCGGCCCAGCCCTTCCAGCCGCCCACGGTCGGCACCGCGAAATGACAGGCCACGCCCTCGACTTTCGGGTCGTCGATGCCGTAGATGCGGATGTAGGCATCCGGCGACAGCAGGCGGAACACCGTGCGCTCCTTGAAGATGAAATCCGGCTTCACGTCGTCGCCCGCCAGCGCCGCCGGGGTCAGCAGGGTCAGCATCATCGCCACCGCCGCCATCCGCTCGCGCATGTCACATCCTCCCTGTTTGGTGCATGCCGTTGCGCCAGTGGTGCGCGCCGGCGGGCGAGGTGTCAAGCGTCGGCGACGTGTTTCATGCGGGCAAGGCCAGCTTCCAGATCGCGGATCAGATCATCCGGGTCTTCCAGCCCGATGGAGACGCGAATGAGCCATCCTTCGTGAGGCCACGGATGCGAGCGCAGTTTTTTCATGTCCTTGCGCAGGATCAGGCTCTCGTAGCCGCCCCAGCTGGCGCCGATGCCGAACAGCTCCAGCGACTCCATGAACGCCGCCACCGCCGAATCGTCGAACTCCGGGCGCAGCACGAAGGAGAACAGCCCCGCCGGGCCATGGAAATCACGCTTGAAGATCGCATGCCCCGGACAGGTCTCGAACGCCGGATGCAACACCGTCTCCACCACGTCCGTTTGCTCCAGCAGCCATTCCGCCACGCGCAAACCGTTCAATCCATGCTGATGCAGCCGCAGCGGCATGGTGCGAAGCCCCCGGAGCACCAGCCAGGCGTCATCGCCGCTCGCGCACTGGCCCAGCGCGAACCGCGCGGCGCGGAGGCGCTCCGCCACCTCGTGCGTGGCCAGCACCGCGCCCAGCAGCACGTCCGAATGCCCGCACTGGTATTTCGTCAGCGCCTGGATGGACACCATGCAGCCCGCCGCGAACGGATCGAACAGCCAGCCCGCCGACCACGTATCGTCGATCACCGGCACGATGCCGCGCTCCCGCGCCGCCGCCGCCAGCGCGGGGGTGTCCAGCACCTCCATGCTGTCCGAACCGGGCGATTCGAGAAACAGCACGGTGGTTTCGGGCCGCATGAGCGCGACGATCTCCTCCACGTCCGCCCGCGGGTCGAAAAAGGTGGCCGACACGCCATAGCCCGCCAGCAGCTGCTTCATCAGCCGCCGTGTGGGATAGTAGAGCGCATCGGTCAGCAGCACATGATCACCGGCCTTCGTCAGCGCCAGCAGCACGCCGGCGATGGCCGCCAGCCCCGTGGGGTAGAGCAGGCAGGCATCCGCACCGGAAGAAATCTCCAACAGCGCCTTCTCCAGCGCCTTCGTGGTTTCCGTTCCCTTGGTTCCGTAGGGGCCGACGCGCTCATACGTTTCCACATCCCGCGCCAGCATGGTGCTGGCCCGCACCACCGGCGGATTTACCGGCCCCGCCTCCATGTGCTCCGGCTGGAAACCACGGCTGGCGTGAATGAGGCGCGTCTGGCGGTGAAATGGCTTGGGCATGGGAGTCTCCGATGCGAACGTGCCCTTCGGTCGGGTTTCGGGACGGTTTCCATGCCAAATCGCGTCATCAGGCCTTGGCAAGGTGTCTCCCGACCACGACAGGACTTTGGCTGAGAGAAGCGCCAATGGCGACTTTTCGCCATTGGCGCTTCCTTGCCATTCTTTTCACGACGCCCGGTCTGTCAAGGACGAAGCCGCTTCGCGGTGGCCCGCAGGGCCATCCTTGACAGACCGGGCGTCGTGAAACATCGGCCAATCCCTACCGCCGGCCGAAGCCCGGCGCGGGGGTATCCTGCCCGGCCTCGATGATCTCGCGACGGATGCGGCGCGAGCGCTTGAACAGTTCGTAGAGTTTCTCGCCCTCGCCCCAGCGGATGGCGCGTTGCAGGGCCGAGAGATCCTCCATGAACCGGCCCAGCAGCTCCAGCACCGCCTCGCGGTTGTTCAGGAACACGTCGCGCCACATCACCGGATCGGAGGCCGCCAGCCGGGTGAAGTCGCGAAAGCCGCCGGCGGAATACTTGATGACCTCCGATTCCGTCACATCCTCCAGGTCGGCCGCCGTGGCCACGATGTTGTAGGCGATGAGATGCGGCAAATGCGAGGTGATGCCCAGCACCAGGTCGTGATGCTCCGCCGCCATGGTGTCCACGTGCGCGCCGGTGGCCTCCCAGAAGGCGATGAGGCGCTCCAATGCCCCTTCATCAGTGTTTTCCAGTGGCGTAAGGATGCACCAGCGGTTCTCGAACAATTCGGCGAAGCCCGCGTCCGGCCCGGATTGTTCCGTGCCCGCAATGGGGTGCCCGGGGATGAAATGCACCCCCTCCGGCACATGCGGGGAGACGTCGCGAATCACCGATCCCTTCACCGAGCCGACATCGGTGAGAATGGCGCCGGGCTTCAGCGCGCCCGCGATCCGTTCCGCCACCGGCCCCATGGCCCCTACCGGCACGTTCAGGAACACCAGGTCGGCACCCTTCACCGCCTCGGCCGCATCCAGATGATAGCTGTCGCACAGCCCCAGCTCTCCGGCCCGCTTCAGCGTCGGTTCGCTGCGCGTGGCGCCGGCGATGTGCCCGGCCAGGTTCTCCCGCCGCATCACGTGCGCCAGCGATGATCCGATCAGCCCCAGGCCGATGAGCGCCACGTGGTCGAACATGGGGCGCTGTTCGGCATTCGCCTTGTTCGCCGCGTCGTTCATGACCGCCCCAGGAATTCGCGCAAGGCGTCCACCAGCAGCCGGTTGGCCTCCTCCGTGCCGATGCTCAGCCTAAGTGCGTTGGGAAAGCCATAACCAGCCATGCGGCGCAGGATGAGGCCGCGAGACTTCAGGAACGCATCGGCGTCCGCCGCGCGCTTGCCCGCCTCGTCCGGAAAATGCACCAGCAGGAAATTGGCCACCGACGGCGTCACCTCCAGCCCCAGCGCGGAAAGCTGCCCTGCCAGCCACTCGCGCCACTGTTCGTTGTGTTCCACCGCCTCTTGCAGATGCGCCGCATCGCGCATCGCCGCCGCGCCCGCCGCCAGCGCGGCGGCGTTCACGTTGAACGGCCCGCGAATGCGGTTGATGGCGTCCACCACGTGCGCCGGCGCATACATCCAGCCGATGCGCATGCCCGCCAACCCGTAGGCCTTGGAGAAGGTGCGGGTCATGACCACGTTCTCGCACGTCGACACCAGCTCGATGCCGGCCTCATAATCATTGCGTCGCACATATTCGGCATAGGCCGCATCGATGACGAGCAGCACATGCGGCGGCAGTTCCGCCTGCAACCGCTTCAGCTCGTCGATGGGCAGATAGGTGCCGGTGGGATTGTTCGGATTGGCCAGATACACGAGCCTCGTGCGCGGCCCCACTTTCTCGAGGATGGCGTCCACGCTGGCCGTCAGGTTTTCCTCGCGCGCCACCACCGGCGCGCCGCCGGCGGCCCTGATCGCGATGGGATAGACCAGAAAACCATGTTCGGTGTGGATGGCCTCGTCTCCCGGCGACAGGTAGGCCTGCGCCAGCAGATGCAGCAATTCATCCGAGCCGTTGCCACAGACGATATTGTCCGGGTTCAGCCCGTGGCGTTCGGCGATGGCGGTGCGCAGGTCATGCGCGGAGCCATCCGGATAGTCGGCCACCTGGCCGGCCACCCGGCTGATGGCCTCCACCGCCGCCGGCGAAGGCCCCAGCGGCGATTCGTTCGACGCCAGCTTGAATACCTTTTCCACGCCCGGCACGCGCGCCTCGCCCGGCACATAGGGCGCGATGTCCAGCACGGACGAACGCGGCGCGGGAATGTCGGCCCGATCAGTCATTGCCTTATCACCATGGAGATCGTTTGCCCTGCGCTGCTTGTGCGCGTCCGCGGCCGTTTCGTCAAGCATCCCGACGCGAAACCATGGCCGGCGCCGCCGGCGCCGGATGCAACGCCGGAGCCAGCAGGGGCCTGGCCCGCTGCGCGCGCCGGGCATAGACCTGCTTGACGGCTTCCGCCAGGATGAGACCGGAAAAGCCGGGCCACAACAGCTTGCCCACCCGTTCCCAGGTGCCCGGCGACACCCGCAGAAACCTTCGCCGCCATGGCGGCATGAACAGCACCGGCTCCATGCGCACCGGGGTGAACATGGCCGCCTGCAACAACTGCTCCAGCTGGCGGCGTGAAAAGGGCCGCCCGTGGCCGAAGGGCACGCTGTCCGACCCGGCCCACAGGCCGGTGCGGTTGGGAACGATGAACACCACGTGCCCGGCCGGCGCCAGCACCCGCCACAGCTCGCGCATCAATGCCTCGCGCACCGGCGTCAGTTCCAGCGCATGCACCACCAGCGCCATGTCGATGCTGGCGTCCGGCAACGGCAGCGCGCCCTCGTCCACCAGCGCCGTGGCCGCCGCGCCTTCTTCCGGCCAACGCAACGCTCCCTGATGCGCCGGCATGAAGGCGAAGGTGGCCCGCGCCCGCTCGCGCCAGGCATCCAGCCATGGCGTGGCGAAGCCCAGCCCCAGCACCCGCGCCTCCGCCGGCGGCCGTGTCAGCGCCGTCAGCCGGCGCGCCAGCAGCCGGCGCACCTGCCGCCCCAGCGGGCTTGCGTAAAACTGCCGCAGCTCGATGACGTCCATTTCCCCTTCCCGTCCATTCATCCGGCGCGAAAGCATCCCTATATTACACCGCGAGGCAACCTTTCTCCTGCGTCATGGCGGAGCAGGGGGCAACCGAAGGAGTGGCAGCCATGCATGCGAAATCAGCCGTTTGCGATCCCACTGCCGAACCCCAGTCGAAATTCGACTTCCGTATCATCCGTTGCCGCACGGATAACTACGCGGTGCTGATGCACGACCCGGACAGCGGACAGACGGCGGTGATCGACACACCCGAGTTCGGCCCCATCGACACCGCGCTCGAATCGGAAGGCTGGCGGCTCACCCACATCCTGAACACCCACCACCACCGCGACCACGTGGACGCCAACGAGGCGCTGAAGGAAAAATATGGCGCGACGATCATCGCACCGGAAAAGAACCGTGGACAGATTCCCGGCCTGGACAGGGGTGTGAAGGACGGCGACAAGAT
>JALVFB010000009.1 GCA_027030295.1 Hyphomicrobiales bacterium | reverse complement strand
AGCCCGGCGGTGAAGATGGCGGCCTGCCCGGTATTGAGCAGCGCCAGCGACTTGGAGGTCTTGATGGCCAGTTGTTCATATTTCGCCATGGCCGCGTCATGGCGGCGAGCCTCGTGCTCCTCGTTGGTGAAATATTTCACCGTCTCGTAGTTCAAGAGGCTGTCGATGGCATATCCCGACGCCTCGTTGTCGGCGGCGTTCATGGCGCGTCGCACCTGCGTGCGCCATTCGGTGACGCTCCAGGTGAACAGCACGTAGGCGGCGATGGTGAGCGCCACCACCAGCGAATAGAGCGCGCCGAAACGGGAAAAGACGATGGCCAGCACCAGCGTCAGTTCGATGGCGGTGGGGATGGAGTTGAACAGCGAGAAGCGAAGGATGACCTCGATGCCCTTGGTGCCGCGCTCGATGATGCGGGCCAGCGCGCCGGTGCGCCGTTGCAGGTGATAGCGCAGCGACAGCGCGTGCAGGTGGCGGAACGCCTGATCGGCCAGCGCGCGCACCGCGCCCTGCCCCACCTCGGCGAAGAACCAGTCGCGCAGCTGGGCGAAGGCCACCATCAGCACCCGACCCACGCCATAGGCGAGGACGAGGAACACCGGCGCGGCGGCGAATTGCCAGGCACGGGCATCGGGCAGGCCGGAGAGCGCGTCCACCGCATACTTGTAGGCGAAGGGCACCAGCACGGTGATGGCCTTGGCCAATATCAGCGAGGCCATGGCCAGCGCCACGCGGATGCGCTTGCCCGGCTGATCCTTCGGCCACAGGTAGCCGAACAGGCGGCGGAGCGTCATCCACGCGCCCAGCGGTTTCGCGTTCTCGCCGAACGCTCTCAGATCTTCCGGCAGTGCCGATGTGGAAAGTCTCGCCATGCCGGCGTTGTAGTCGGGCCGGGCGGCTTGCGCCAGTCCATTCGCGGACTATTCCGCCGGCATGAAAGACGAAGACCTCAGCGGCTGCCGCAGCGCACCACCCACGCCGTCACCAGCCCGACGAGCGCCGCCAGCAGCATCCACGGCCAGTAAAACTGTGGCACGACCAGAAAATCCTTGAAGTTCCAGAAGTCCATGTCCCTTCCCCCTGCTTGCGACCTGCCGTTTCATTCGGGCCTGATGACCTTCACCTCGATGCGGCGATTGACCGCGCGTCCTTCTTCCGTCCTGTTGCTCATCAGCGGGAAGGATTCGCCCGCGCCTTCCGTGGTCAGTCTGTCGGCGCCGATGCCGGCGCCCACCAGGGCGTTCTTCACCGTTTCCGCCCGGCGTTCGGAAAGCTCCTTGTTGTGCCGGAAACCACCGCTGGAATCCGTATGCCCGATGATATGAAAACGCAGCCCCGGACACTTGCGGATGAGATTCGCCAGCTGCGCCACCACCTCGATGCCTTCATCGGTGAGCAGATCGCTGTCGCTGCGGAAGCGGATGTAGTGCTCCTTCAGGAAGGCGGAAATGTCCCGCTGGCACTTTCCGGCGTCCGCCACCGGGCGTGGCGCGGGCTTTTCCTCCACCTTCGGCGGCTCCTGCGGCAAGACGACGATGGCGCCGGGATAGGTCTTCTGCGCCACGTTGCCGGCTTCGTCGCTCACCGCGATGGTGACGTCGTGCTTGCCTTCGGCCAGGGCCCGCGGCAACGCCAGCTTCCAGCCGCCATTCGTCCGCACCAGCGGCGAATTCTCCGCTCCCAGCACCCAGGTCCGATTGCCGACGGTGACCTTCATCGAGGCGACATCGGCGGGCAGCGGGCCGGAAAGCACCGGGCGCTCGCCATTCCTGACGGTGACGGTGGCCACCTCCGGCACCCCTGGCGCGGTGGTGTCGATGACGATCTCGCGGGTGCTCTCGGCCTTGTTGCCGGCGGCATCCAACGCCCGGGCCAGCACCTGGTGCCTGCCTTCCGACAATGGCGCCGGCGGATAGAGCTTCCACACCTTGCCCGCCACCTTCAACGCTTCGGTCTTGCCCATGACATATTTCTTGCCGTCCAGCTCGACCTCCAGGCCCCTTGCGTCTTCCGCCGGCCAGGTGCCGGAAATGACTGCGCGCGGATTGTTGGCCAGCAGGGAGTCGATGGTGGGCGCGTTGGGCGGGGTGGTGTCCACCACCACATCGAACGCGGCGCTGCTTTCGCGGACATTACCGGCGGCATCGGCCACACGCATCTTCAGCCTATGCCTGCCGCCTTTCAGCGGCGCGTCGGTGGTCAGCACCCAGCGCTGCCCTTGCACTTTCAGGTTGGGTGCCTGGCCCAGGCGGAAGGTCTTGCCATCCAGCTCCACCTCCAGCGTCTTCGCCTCGTCCGCCGGCCAGGTGCCGGAAATGACCGCGTGGGGATCGTTGGTGACCAGCGCGGTGAAGGCCGCGGCCGGCGGGGGCGTGGTATCCACCGTGAATTCCCCTTTCGCGCTGGCGGCGTTGCCCACGGCATCGGTGGCGACAACGATCACTTCATGCGGGCCATCCTTCAGCGCCGCGGCGGGCAGGGTCAGGCGCCAGTTGCCCTCGCCGTCGCCGGCAAGCTCCTTCGCCTTGCCCAATTCGTAGGCCCTGCCGTCCACCTTCACGACCAGGCCCTTCGCATCCTTCTTCGGCCAGGTGCCGGTGAGCACCCAGGCGCCGTCCTTGCGCCCGGCCCCGCCGAATGTCGGCGCGGCGGGGGGCGTGGTGTCCACCAGAAGCTCATTGGTGGTGGCGTCGCGCGCTTCGCGCCCGTCCTCGGCAACGATGACGATCACGTCATGGGCGCCGTCGGCGGGCAGCGTCGGCAGGGTGAGCGTCCAGGCGCCATCCTTGCTTCGCAATTCCTTCGCCTTGCCCAGCTCATAGCGTTTGCCGGCAAGCTCCACGATCAGGGTGGCGCCCGGGGCATGGCTCCAGGTGCCGGTGATGACCAGAGGCGCCCTGGAGGCCACAACCCTGTTCACGGCCGGGGCCGGAAGGGGCGCGAGTTTCACGTCTTCCGTGCCGACGCGCCGCACGCCATGGACGTTCAGCACCACCTTTTGCGCCGTTTGCAGAGCCGCATGAGAAGGGGCGCTGCCTTCCAGCACGGCATCGCGGCCCTCGATGCGCACCCGCGCCCAGTCCTGGCCGGCGCCTTTCAGCGCGGCGACGGCCTTTTGCTGCAGGTCGGCCTCCAGCGCCGGGCGGGAGACAACCCACGCTCCCGCCCCAACCAGAAAAAGCGGCAAAATCCCCCACAACAGGCTGCGCTTGCGGCCTGCCTTTCCCCCGTTTCGCGTCATGAATTCTGCTCCCCTTCCCGTTCTTGTTCTTGCGGCATGCGTGCCGCCGGAAACGGAGACTATCAGAAATACCCGTGAAAGTCGAATGGCTTCGTTGATAACCCACCTCGTGGATGTGCGCCAAAGAGCGCATTGCAAGGCGCATGAAAAAGTGGCAGACCCCCTGCGGGAACGACAGAACGACAGCGCCCAAACCAAAATCGGGAGCCACATCATGCCCGTGCCATTCGTGCAGAAGGCGCTCACCATCGATCTTTCCAGCGGCGAGCATGAGACGCGCGAAATTCAGCCAAAGGAGATGATTCTCGGTCCGCTGGATTTCGGCTGGAAGGAATATCGCAAGGACAGGGACGTGTTCACCTTCGGCGAAGGGCTGCTGGCGTCGTCCGCGCTGCCCGGGGCGCGGCGGCTGGTGTTCTGCGCCCATTCCGACCAGTGGGAAGGGTTCTACATCTCCTCCATGGGCGGGGCGGCGCACACCTTTCAGCACGTGGGCGTGAACTACGTGGCGTTGAAAGGGCGGGCGGAGCGGCCTTCCGTGCTGTTGCTGCACAACCGCGGCGAGGGGCCGGAGGCGCGCATCGAGCCGGTGGAGGATTACGAGGAGATCTGGGCCGGCTACGAGCATGAGGGCAAAAAGCTCATCGGCGTGTTCGCGCTGCAACAGGCGCTGATGGACCGTTTCGGCGGCGACTACAACCCGCGCCGGGTGCGCATCGCCGTGGTCGGCCCGGCGGCGGCAAGGACGAAGGAAGGCGCGATCGCCTCCAACCCCGTGAAGAAAGGGGCGCTGCATCCGGCGGTGGTGGATCTGGCCGGGCGCGGCGGGCTTGGTTCTCGGCTGTTCCGCCAGCACAACATCGTGGGCATCGTCTTCGGCGGCGACTGGGTGGACCCGAACGGCATGAAGGCCAGGGAGCTGAACCCGTGGTTCACCGAGCATTTCGGGGACAAGATGACCCAGGTGGACATGGCCTCGTGCGTGAAATACCACTACAATGAGAAGCTGGGCACGGGCGGCACCTTCGGCTCCAACTACGCCACCCTGAAGGACCGGGTGATGACCTTCAACTATCGGTCCACCCGCGAACCGCTGGAGAGACGGTTGCGCCACTGGCAGACCTTCATCCACGACCATTACCTGGCGCAGTTCAACGAGGAGACCATCAAGCCGAAGAACTTCGACCATTGCGGCGAGCCGTGCTCGGTGGCGTGCAAGAAGATCCGCGACGAATACAAGAAGGACTACGAGCCGTATCACGCATTGGGGCCGCAGTGTGGCGTGTTCGACCAGCGGGCGGCGGAAAAACTGAACTATCACGCCGACGCCATGGGCTTCGACGCCATCCAGATCGGCGGCATGCTGGCGTGGCTGATGGAATGCGTGGCCACGGGGCTGCTGGATCCGGCGCAATATGGCCTGCCGCCGAAGGACGAGTTGCATTTTCCCCGTTTCGTGGCGGAGCCGGGCGAGGATTTCGACATCGAACGCGATTCCATGCGCAACGCCGAATGGTGTATCGCCGCCATGGACGCCATCCTGAACGACGAGCGCGCGGCGCTGTTCCGCAAGGGCTACCGGGCGGCGGCCGTCGCGCTGGCCGAACGGGGCTGCCTCGATCTGGCCGTCTATCTGGCCAACGGCGAGGAAGGCTGCATGGCGCCGAACCAGTATTGGGTGCCGGGCATGGGCGCGCCGATGCCCATCATGGGCAAGTATTACGTCTATTACGGCTCAGACTTCCTGCCGCCGGAGGACCTGGGCCGGCGCTGCGTGGAGCGCATGGTGCACGAGATGATCAACGACAACTGCGGCGAGTGCCGCTTCCACCGCGGCTGGGCGGAATCGCTGCTGCCCATCATCGTGAACGAACGCTTCGGCCTGCATGTGGATTTTCGCGCCCATCATTTCCGGCTGGCCAAGGAAATATATGACCATCAGGGGCACCTGGCGCGGCCCTGGCCGACCATGCGCATGGCCGAGATGCTGAAGGGCTATCTGGAGAATTTCGCCCCGGAATCGGTGTCCACCGAGGGCGAGGTGCAGCTGCTGGAGTTCAAGGAAGAGGAACCGATGGAGGCGCTGCATCATTTCTGGGCGGTCATCCGCGGCGGCATCGAGCGCGCCTTCCGCCTCGGCCCGGAGGCCATCCCGCGGGTGCTGACGCCGAAACAGCAGCGCGAGAAATACGCCATCCGCTAAGGCGAATCGGCAGGCGCCGGTTTCGATGGAAACGGGCCTCAGCGTGGCATGAGGATTTCCGGCTTCGGCAGCAGCGGCAGGGCGAACTCCTTCGCCGCCGGGGTCTTCACGTGCTCCGCCGTGGTGGTGATGGCGATGCCGCCGCGGATGTTGAACATGCCCACCACGCGGATGTAGTGCGGATCCAGCGCCGCCACCAGGTCGTCCAGGAACACGTTGGTGCCGTGCTCGTGGAACATCCGCTCGTTGCGGAACGACCAGAAATAGAGTTTCAGCGACTTCGATTCGACGATCTTCTCGTCCGGCACGTAATCGATGCGGACGCGCGCGAAGTCCGGCTGGCCGGTGACCGGGCACAGGCAGGTGAACTCGTGTGTCTCCAATGACACCAGATAGAACCGCCCCGGCGAGCGGTTGGGAAAGGCCTCCAGCTT
>JALVFB010000008.1 GCA_027030295.1 Hyphomicrobiales bacterium | reverse complement strand
GATCCCCCGCCATGAATCGAAAAGGCCCGCTCC
Organism: Hyphomicrobiales bacterium; assembly: GCA_027030295.1. Classification (GTDB taxonomy): domain Bacteria; phylum Pseudomonadota; class Alphaproteobacteria; order Rhizobiales; family Aestuariivirgaceae; genus Thermopetrobacter. The sequence continues at coordinate 5,912 of JALVFB010000008.1, read as the reverse complement.
CCCACCCGCCCCGCATGGTCGGGCGCAGGAACGGGCCGGCGCGATGCAGCGCGCCCGGCATCCTCACCCTGCCTGCGCCAGCCGCACTTCCGTCTGCCAGCCCTGATACACACCACCCAGTTGCCGCGCCGCCGCCATGATCCCGGCGGTGTCGGCATCCAGCCGCGCCATTTCCGGCGCCATCACCCGCTGGAACTGCAACACGACCGCGCCACCATCGAGCGTCTGCATGCCCACGACCACATATCCCTGCCGCCGCGCCCAGTCGGCAAACGCCACCGCCTGCGTGCGGTTGTCGAAGCGCACCGCGTGCTCCACCGGCCGCGGCTGACGCAGATCGTCGCCGCGCTCCATCAGCGCGGAAAGCGCCTGCAGGTTGCGCGTGCGGCGCGTCTCGTTTTCCGTCGGCAACAGCGCCTCATATACCTTGTGTCGTGCATCCGGACGCATCTCCACGCCCAGCGACACCCCGCGCCTCAGCCCGATGCGATGCACCAGATTGGCCCCCTCCAGCCAGCCACATGGCACGTAGAAGAACCACGAATGCAGCCCGTTGCCGGTCAGCTCCGCCACCAGGCGGCCGCCAACGGCCGCCAGCCACTCCCGCAGTTCGCGCCCCAGGTCACGCACCCGTTCCCGATCCTGCGGCCCCGGCAGCCCATCGGCGTCGGGCCCCTCCAGCTCCAGTTGCACCTGCAACAGATTCGGCGCATCGATCTGCGCCAGCTCCCTTCCCGCCGCCGTATCACAGCGCAGGATGGCCGGCTTGCCGGCGATCTCGACGAAACAGGTCTCCCATTCGCAATGCATGGCGCTACTCCATCCCCGAAAATATCGTCATCATGTGACCACATCTTCGCCCATGGCTCTTAAAGCCCGCTTGCAAATGCACCGGTTCGCATGGGAAATTGCCGCCGTGGTTCGCAAGAGGTAAACGGAGGACGCCATGAGCAACGCCATCTGGACACGAACGGGGCCGAAACGCGCGCTCGTCACCGGCGCCTCCGGCGGCATCGGCGAGGCCTTCGCCCGCATCCTGGCGGAAGAAGGCTGGGACCTGTTCCTCGTGGCCCGGCGCGAGGAGGAACTGAACCGGGTGGCCGGCGTGGTGCATGCCGAATACGGTGTGCAGGCCCAGGCCTTTCCTCTCGACCTGGCGCAGCCGCAAGCCACCGATCGCCTCATGCAGCGCCTGCGGGCGCGCGGCTTCGCACCGGACGTGCTCATCAACGCCGCCGGCTTCGGCCTCGCCGGCCCGGCCACGGCGCTGCCGCGCGAACGTCAGCTGGCGATGATCGATTTGAACGTGCGCGCCACCACCGACCTCACCCTGCGCCTGTTGCCGCACATGCGCGCGCAAAAGGCCGGCGGCGTCATCAACCTCGCCTCCACCGCCGCCTTCATGCCCGGCCCCGGCATGGCCGTCTATTACGCCACCAAGGCCCATGTGCTGTCCTTCACCGAGGCCCTGGCGGCGGAGTTGCAATCCGACGGCCTGACCATCTCCGCCCTCTGTCCCGGCCCGGTGAAGACGGGATTTCAGGCCACCGCCGGCATGCGGAAGACGCCGTTGCTGCGCCTGCTGCCCATGTCATCCCCCGGTGGGGTGGCCCGCGACGGTTGGCAGGGGTTCAAGGAAGGCCGCGCCATCATCGTGCCGGGGCTGATGAACAAGCTCTCCATCCAGGCCACCCGCTTGCTGCCGCGCGCCGCGCTGCGCCGGATAAACGCCTTTTTCACCGGCTTGCGCACGCCGTCCCGCCCCGCCCTGCCGCGGAAAAAGGCCATGGAGAAAAAAGAGGCCGCCACCGGCGAACCCGCCGAAAAGGCTTGATGCCCTGCACGACGCCGAACGCCGCCAGGCCTGTCCCGAGTGATGGCCGCGATGACGGGCGGAATATCCCGGCGTCCGCATTGCCGGCATCTCGCATCCTGAAAAACGAAGCCGGTTGAAAGATTTGCATATTATTCTCATTTCATGTTAAGAACCCCTTGGAAAGACCTTTGACGCGGCATGCCGATGACCACTGATCTGCTGAACAACATCGAGGAACGCCTGCGCGAGGCGGGCCTGCGCCCCACGCGCCAGCGCCTGGCGCTGGCCGGGCTGTTGTTCGGTCGCGGCCATCGCCATCTGACCGCCGAGCAACTGCACCGCGAGGCGCGCGAGGCCGGTCTGTCCGTGTCGCTGGCCACCATCTACAACACGCTCAACCAGTTCACCGAGGCCGGCCTGTTGCGCCAGGTGGTCACCAACGGCAACTACACCTTCTACGACACCAACACAGCCGAGCATTATCATTTCTACGTGGAAGACAGCGACCGCCTCATCGACATTCCGGCCGACCAGATTGATCTCTCCGCCCTGCCCTCCCTGCCGCGGGGCAAGCGGGTGAAGGGCGTGGACATCATCATCCGCCTCGCCGACGAAGGCTGATCGGTCTGTTCAGGCGAGCGAACCCTTCGCTCTCCTGGACAATCCCTTTCCTGAAAATGGGGGAATGGTGCCGGCGGAGGGACTTGAACCCCCGACCCACGCATTACGAATGCGTTGCTCTACCAGCTGAGCTACGCCGGCCCGCGGAACATCGCCCGGCCGCGCCCATGGCCTGCCGGACACCGCACAGATACGCGCAACCGCCCGCTTTGACAAGCCCCGCCGCACACCGTTTCAAAATGGGACGGAATGGTTGACGCGGGATGCGCGCTCCCTCGCCCCGCTTGTGGCGCCGGGCGCGATCATCCCCCATATATCGCGTGAACAAACAGCAAAAATGGCCAGTGATGGTGATTCGAACATGCTCCGTTCGCCATCGATTCATATCGTTGCAAAGGACGGCGAAAACCGCCACAACGCCATTAACCTTTCGGCAGGAAAGCGTCCTGTGAACGTTCCGCCGAATTAACTTTTCACCGCCGCCAGAAGGCCACAATATGCGCGCATCGGATGCATCGCCGGAGGGAAACACAATCATCATGCGGCGAAATCTCCCGCAGACGCCATGAACATCCCGCGAAAACGGCCCGGAAAGTGATTCGAACGCCTCCTGTTCGCCAATGGGTTCCAATCGTTAACACCCGTCTCGAATTGAAACGGCATATTCATGCGCACGAAACGCCTCATCGCCCTGCTTGGCCCCACCAACACCGGCAAGACCCACATGGCGGTGGAGCGCATGCTCACCTTCCCCACCGGCATGATCGGCCTGCCGCTGCGTCTGCTGGCGCGCGAGATATACGACCGGCTGGTGGCGCGCGTCGGCGGCCTGCAGGTGGCCCTCATCACCGGCGAGGAAAAGATCTGGCCCGAACGCGCCCGCTATTACGTCTGCACCGTGGAGGCCATGCCGCTGTCCATCCCCGTCGATTGCATGGTCATCGACGAAGTGCAGCTGGCCGCGGACTTCGAGCGCGGGCACGTGTTCACCGACCGCATCCTCCACGCCCGCGGCCGCGAGGAAACCTGGCTTTTGGGCGCGGATACCATGAAGCCGCTGCTGAAGAGCCTGCTGCCGGAGGTGGAGTTCCGCTCCCGCCCGCGCCTTTCCACCCTTTCCTATGCCGGGCCGAAGAAGCTCACCCGCCTGCCCCCGCGCAGCGCCATCGTCGCCTTTTCCGCCGACATGGTCTATTCCATCGCCGAGCTGATCCGCCGCACCCGCGGCGGCGCGGCGGTGGTCATGGGCGCGCTGTCGCCCCGCACCCGCAACGCGCAGGTGGCATTGTATCAGTCCGGCGAGGTGGACTGGCTGGTGGCCACGGACGCCATCGGCATGGGGCTGAACATGGACATCGAGCACGTGGCCTTCGCCGCCACCCGCAAGTTCGACGGCTACCGTTTCCGCGAGCTGACCACCGCCGAGCTGGGCCAGATCGCCGGCCGCGCCGGGCGTTACCTGAACGACGGCACCTTCGGGGTGACGGCGCATGCCGAACCGTTTGACGCCGAAACCGCGCTGGCGCTGGAAGAACACCGCTTCCCACCCGTGCGCCATGTGCAATGGCGCAATCGCAACCTGAACTTCCGCTCCGTGAAGCACCTGCTGGCCTCGCTCATGGCCACGCCCAACCGCACCGGGCTTATGCGCGCCCCCATGGCCACCGACGTGGCGGCGCTGGAGCTGCTCTCCCGCAACGACGAGATCATGGCGCTGACCGATTCGCCGGAAGCCGTGGAGCTGCTGTGGGAAGCCTGCCAGTTGCCCGACTACCGCAACATCACCGGCGCCGATCACGCCGCCCTCATCGCCCGCATCTACCGCTTTTTGCGCTCTCCCGCCGGCGTCATCGACGAGGACTGGCTGGCCAGGCAGGTGGCGCGCTGCGAGCGCACGGAAGGCGACATAGACACCTTGTCAAATCGCATCGCGCATGTGAGAACGTGGACGTTCGTCGCCAACCGCGGGCGCTGGCTGAAAAACGCCGCCCACTGGCGCGAACGCACCCGGGCGGTGGAAGACCGGCTCTCCGACGCCCTGCACGAGCGGCTGACCAACCGGTTCATCGACCGGCGGACATCCGTGCTGCTGAAGAAACTGCGGGAGAGGGACGTGCTGATGTCGAGCGTGGACGACGAAGGCAACGTGGAGGTGGAAGGCGCGCACGTGGGGCGCATCGAGGGCCTGCGCTACATCGCCGACGGCGCGGCGCAGAGCGGCGAACACGCCCGCGCCTGGAGCAACGCGGCGCAGAAGGCCGTGGCCCGCGCCCTTTCCGACCGTGCCCAGGCCATCATGGCCGCGCCGGACGGCGATTTCACTCTCGACGCCCACGGCGACATTCTGTGGCAGGGGCACCCCATTGGCCGTCTGGCGCCGGGCGCGGACATTCTGCGCCCCGCCGTGCGCGTGCTGGCCGACGACGCGCTGGCCGGGGCGGAGCGCGACATGGTGCTCAAGCGCCTGGAAAAGTTCGTCTCCCGCCGCCTGCAGGAGCTGCTGGCGCCACTCTTCGCCCTCGCCGAAGACAACGAGGAGGAGATAAGGGGCCTGGCCCGCGGCCTGGCCTTCCGGCTGGTGGAGGCGCTGGGCGTGCTGCCCCGCGAGGAGGTGGCCGAAGACGTGAAACAGCTCGATCAGGACTTGCGCGCGCCCTTGCGCAAGCACGGCGTGCGTTTCGGCGCCCATCATGTCTTCATTCCCGCCCTGCTCAAGCCCGCTCCCACCCAGGCCCGGCTGGTGCTGTGGAAGCTGTGGCGCGAAAAGCGTGGCGAAAGGCTCGACGACCTGCCGCCGCCGCCGGCCAATGGCCTCACTTCCGTGCCGCTGGACGAGGGCTGGCCCGAAGGCTTCGCGTTGGTGGCGGGCTATCGCCCCTGTGGCCGGCGCGCGGTGCGCGTGGACATGCTGGAGCGCCTCGGCGACATGATCCGCGACCGCGTGTTCTGGAAACCGCGCTTCACCGGCGAGGAACGGCCCGAAGGTTCCGTGGAAGGCGGCGGCTTCACCGTGATCCCCGACATGATGTCGCTCATCGGCTGCTCCGGCGAGGATTTCGCCGCCGTGTTGCAAACGCTGGGCTATCGCCCCGAACACCGCAAGGTGAAGGTAAAGAAGACGCCGGAGGAAAAGCCGGCGGAAGCCGCTTCCGAAGAGCGGCCCGCCGAGGAGAAGACCGAAGCGGCTGCCCCCCCAGCGGCAGAACCGGCGAATGCGGAAACACCCGCCGCCGAACGGCCTGAACAGACCGAACAGGCAGAGGCCGCAACATCGCATGAGGCGGAGGCGAAACGGGCCGAGGCCGAACAGGCCGGGCCGGAGGAAGTGGAAATCGTCGTCTGGTGGCCGGACGGCACCGGGCCGTTCCGCAAGCGCAAGCGCGGCGCAGCGAAGGGCAAGCACGGCCCGAAGCCAGGCAAGGGCGGCAGGCCACCACGCAAGGCGAAGGCCACGCCACGCAAACCGCGCAAGGAA
>JALVFB010000007.1 GCA_027030295.1 Hyphomicrobiales bacterium | reverse complement strand
TGGTGAAGGTGGACGAGAAGCTTCAGCCCCTCGAGGGCACGGAGTTCGAGATCGAGGCTGATCTGGTGCTGCTGGCCATGGGTTTCGTGCATCCGGTGCACGAGGGCATGATCGCGGAGCTGGGGGATGCGCTGGAGCTGGACGAGCGCGGCAACGTGAAGGCCGACGACGTGACCTACCAGACGTCCGTGCCGGGGCTGTATGTCGCCGGCGACATGCGGCGCGGGCAATCGCTGGTGGTGTGGGCCATTCGCGAAGGCCGGCAGGCGGCGGCGGCCATTGATGAAGCGCTGATGGGCGAAACCCTGCTGCCGCGCTGAACGGAATATCCGCCGTCAAGAACGAATGCCGCGCGGAGCAGCAGCCCGCGCGGCATTTTTCGTCTGGCGTGACGGTGGCTGGCGTTCAGTCACCTTCGCCCGGCTCGTCGGTGAAATATTTCTCCAGCTTGTTTTCCTCGCCATCATATTTCTCGGCGTCCGGCAGCGGGTCCTTCTTCTGGGTGATGTTCGGCCAGATCTTGGCATACTTGGCGTTCAGCTCCACCCATTTCTCAAGCCCCGGCTCGGTGTCGGGCAGAATGGCCTCGGCCGGGCATTCCGGCTCGCACACGCCGCAGTCGATGCATTCGTCCGGATCGATGACGAGCATCACCTTGCCCTCGTAGAAGCAGTCCACCGGGCACACTTCCACGCAGTCGGTATATTTGCACATGATGCAGTTATCGACGACGACGTAGGTCATGGGATGTCCCCCTTGCGCGACGGCCCGAAAGGTGCGGGCCATGGGTTGACGTTCGCTGTTCGAAAAAAGGGAAAGGCCCTCGTTCGACAAACTGGGGTCTGCAAGGCTGCAAGACAAGCCTGATTGGCTATAGGACGCTGTCCGGAACATGGCAAGGGTGGGCGACGGGGCAAAAAATCGCACCGGTTTCACGCCACGGCAATGGCCTCTCCGGGGCGCAGCAGGCGCAGGAACCGGCGCAAGTCCGCCTCCCGCATGGCGATGCAGCCGGCGGTGGGACGGTCGTCATCGTGCATCAGGTGCAGGAAGATGGCGCTGCCGCGCCCCTGCGCGCGCGGCCGGATGTTGAAATCCAGCACCACGCAAAGATCGTAGGCATGATCCTCTCGCCACAGATGCTCGGCGGATGCGGGAAAGGGATGGCGCACGAAACGGTTGTAGGCGGCATGAAACGGCGCGTCGCACCAGCCGTCTGCGTGGTGGATGGGCCGCACCGGCAAGGCGCTGGCCGGGCGCCGCGTCCGGTCGGCCCGATACAGGACGCAGAGCGGGCGCAGCAGGGCGGCCGGGGTGGCCATGTCGCCCTCGCGCGGCACGTGCGCCAGCCCCCGCGCGCCGATGGCGACCCGCCAGCGCTCTCCCCGCCCGCACAACAGGGCCTGCGAGCGGGCCGTATTCCTCATTCGCAACACAAAGGGGGAAGACCGTGCCGTATCCGCCATGCCGGCCGGATCAGGGCATGGCGACGAAACCGGCGGCGCCCAGCAGACAGGTGGTGAGCGCCAGGAACAGGAAAATGTTCTTCAGGAAACGGGCATCCGCTTGCATGATGTCGGCTTTCATGGCGCCATCCCCATCTTCAGACAGCAATACCTCGGCGGCCTCCATTCGGCCGCGCTCGAGCGGATGTAGCAGGTTCATGATGAATGCCCCCTGAACGTCGTCTTTATTTTCGGTGAAGGAAATGGCCTTCCTTCATACACCCACTGGTTGACGGATGTGAAGTCATCATGCCCGATTCGCCGGGCATTGCCAACCACTCGGATGCATAAGTGCAATGCGTCTGGCCGCCTGAAGGGTCATTCCCAGGAACGGATGTCGACGAAATAGCCGGCGATGGCCGCCGCCGCCGCCATGGCCGGCGAAACCAGATGCGTGCGCCCCTTGTAGCCCTGCCGGCCCTCGAAGTTGCGGTTCGAGGTGGAGGCGCAGCGCTCGCCCGGTTCCAGCCGGTCGGCGTTCATGGCCAGGCACATGGAGCAGCCCGGCTCGCGCCATTCGAAGCCGGCCTCGGTGAACACTTTGTCCAGTCCCTCCGCCTCGGCCTGCTCCTTCACCACGCCGGAGCCTGGCACCACCATGGCCTTCACCGCCGGGTTCACCTTCTTGCCGCGCACGATGGCGGCGGCGGCGCGCAGGTCCTCCAGCCGGCCGTTGGTGCACGAGCCGATGAACACGCGGTCGATGGGAATGTCGGTGATCTTCTGGCCGGGCTTGAGGCCCATGTAGTCCAGCTTGCGTTCGATCATGGTGCGGCGCGTCGCGTCCTCCACCTCCGCCGGATCGGGCACGCGGCCGTTCACGGACACCACGTCCTCCGGGCTGGTGCCCCAGGTGACCAGCGGCGGCAGATTGGCCGCATCCAGCTCCACTTCCGCGTCGAACACCGCGTCCTCGTCGCTCTTGAGCGTTTTCCAGTAAGCGACGGCGCGTTCCCACATCTCGCCCTTCGGCGCCATGGGGCGGCCGTGGAAATACTCGATGGTCTTCTCGTCCGGCGCGATCAGCCCGGCCCGCGCGCCGGCCTCGATGGACATGTTGCACACGGTCATGCGGCCCTCGATGGACATGTCCTCGAACACGTTGCCGGCGTATTCGATGACATGCCCGGTGCCGCCGGCGGTGCCGATCTCGCCGATGATGGCCAGAATCACGTCCTTCGGCGTCACGCCCTCGGGCAGCCGGCCGTTCACCCACACCCGCATGTTCTTCGCCTTCTTCTGGATCAGCGTCTGGGTGGCCAGCACGTGCTCCACTTCCGAGGTGCCGATGCCATGCGCCAGGGCGCCGAAGGCGCCATGGGTGGAGGTGTGGGAGTCGCCACAGACGATGGTGGTGCCGGGCAGGGTGAATCCCTGTTCGGGGCCGACCACGTGCACGATGCCCTGGCGCGGATCGTGCTCATCGAAATAGGTGATGCCGAACTCCGCGCAGTTCTTCGCCAGCGTTTCCACCTGCAGGCGCGATTCCGGATCCTCGATGCCGTGGCTGCGATCGGTGGTCGGCACGTTGTGATCCACCACCGCCAGCGTTTTTTCCGGGTGACGCACCTTGCGCCCGGCGGCGCGCAGCCCCTCGAAGGCCTGCGGGCTGGTGACCTCGTGGATGAGATGCCGGTCGATCCAGATCAGCGAGGAGCCGTCCTCGTTGGTTTCGATCACGTGCGCGTCCCAGATCTTGTCATAAAGCGTCTTGCCGGCCATGGCTTTTCTCTCGTTTGCGAAAACTGCGCGGTGCCTTTTTCATGCAGAAGGCCGGACACAGCGGCCCGGCCCCCATGGTGCGATACTGCTGGCGTGGGCGTTCAGCCCTCGGCGGAATCCTCGCCGCCTTCCGCCGCATTCGCCTCCGCGGCCGCCTGCCGTTCGGCATGGGCCTTCAGGATCTCGGCGTTGCGCGCCTTGCGCCTGGCCACCTGATGCGGCAGCGGCTCGGGGATGCGCGCGGCGCGGCCGGTGCGGCCCCGCAGATAATAGAGCTTGGCGCGGCGCACGCGGCCATAGCGCACCACCTTTATCTCCTCGATGTTCGGCGAATAGAGCGGAAACACGCGCTCCACGCCCTCGCCATAGGAGATCTTGCGCACGGTGAAGCTCTCGTTCAGCCCCGAGCCATTGCGCGAAATCACCACGCCCTCGAAGTTCTGGATGCGCGAGCGGTTGCCTTCCTTCACGCGCACCGCCACCACCACGGTATCGCCCGGGCGGAAATCCGGAATCGGGCGCTTCGCCGCGATCTTTTCCGCCTGTTCCTTTTCCAGTTGCTCGATGATGTTCATGGCGGGCATCCCTTGTCTTGCCGCACCGGGGCGCACGCCCCGAAACGCATAAAACCCTCACGCCGCCTTTCCCTGAACATGGCGAAGGCGCGTTGCGGGCTTGCCGGTGGATTGTTCCGCAGGCGGGTATAGCTTGGCCCGACTTTTCAAGTCAACCGCAAAAGCCATGCATTCGGCGCAAGGCGGCGTGCGGATCGTCATCCGGGCGCTCAGCCATTTTCGTGGAACATGGAGGCCAGGATGCGGGTGGCGGATATGCGCGCGGCGGTGAGCGACACCAGGGTGGTGATGACGATGATCAGCAGCCAGATCAGATAGGCCTGCAATGTCTGCTCGCCGAAGCCGAAGAAAACCTCCCGGATGCTTTCGCGAATGCCCACCGCGGGCGCCAGAAAGGCCAGCAGGGCGAAGGTGAGCCAGGCCAGTCCGATGCCGGCGCTGGCGGCGAGAAAGGCGCCGCGCAGAAAATGCAGCTCCACCTGGCGGGCAATGAACCGATCCTGCGCGCCGATGAGGTGCAGCACCTCGATGACGCCGCGGTTGGCCTCCAGGGCGGAGCGCGCGGCATGGGTCACCAGCACCACCAAAGCCAGCAGCAGCAGCACCAGCACCCCGGCGCCCAGCAACAAAGAGGTGCTGGCGAGATCGGACAGTTCGCGCACCCAGCGGCCATGGGAATCCAGCATGACGTTCGCAAAACGCCGCTCCTTCAGCACGCGCCGCAGGTCTTCGATGCGCGCCGGGCCTCGCGGATCGAGGCGCACCGCGATCAGCACCGGCATGGGCAGGTTCAGCGCCAAACCGCTGTCGCCCAGCCACGGCTCCAGCAGGGCGCGGCCTTCCGCCGGGGAAAGCACCCGCGTCTCGCGCACGCCGGGCTGGCCGGCCAGCGCATCGGCGACGCGGCGGGCGCGGGCCAGGGTCTGTTCCGCCCGTTCGCCGTCCAGCGGCAGCACCTGCGCGGTCGCCTCGGCCACCACCCCTTCCGTCCACACGCCGATGGCCTGGCGCAGCAGCAGCAATGCGCCGGCGGCCAGGGCGGCCAGCCACACCATCGTCAGCACCGCCACCATGAAGGTGCGCATGGGCGCGTGCATGCGCGGCAGCAGGTTGCGCCGCATGTGGGCGGCGGAGGGCAGGGCGTCTTCGGTGTTCGGGGGCGGGGTCATTCCGGCGCCTCCTGTAGCGGCAGGCCGTCTTCCGACGCATGGAACTGCAGGAAGCCGCGATTGAGATGCATGACCGTGGCGCCCGGGGTGGCGCGGATGATTTCCGGATCGTGGGTGGCGATGACCACGGTGGCGCCCATGCGGTTCAGCTCCATGAACAGGCGCATCAGGCGCCGCGCCAGGGCCGGATCCACATTGCCGGTGGGTTCGTCGGCCAGCAGCACCTCCGGGCGGGAGACGATGGCCCGGGCGATGGCGGCGCGCTGCTGCTCGCCGCCGGAGAGCACGCTGGGCCGGGCGTGGATGCGGCCGCCAAGCCCCACCCATTCCAGCAGCTCCAGAACGTCCTGACGATAGTTTTTCAGCTGTTCGCCACGCACCAGCAACGGCAGGGCGACGTTCTCGAAGGTGGAGAGATGATCCAGCAGGCGGAAGTCCTGAAACACCACGCCGATGCGCCGCCGCAGCTCGGCCAGCGCCGGCCGCGGCAAGGTCGAAACGTCCTGCCCGAACAGCCGCACCAGCCCGCGGCTGGGGCGCAGGGCCAGATACATGAGCTTCAGGAGGCTGCTCTTGCCGGCGCCCGAGGGGCCGGTGAGAAACACCATGTCGCCGGCGCGCAGGTCGAAGCTGATGTCGCGCAGCACTTCCGCTCCGGCGCCATAGCGCAGCCCGACGTTCTCGAAGCGGATGAGTGGTCCTGCCGGCTTGTCCGGAGCGTCCATGCCGTTTCCCCCGGGCGGGCCTTTACGGCGCCTTAACCATGTTTGCGCTTGAATGTCGCCACGGGCCGGCGCCGGCCATGACGCCGGACGCGGCGGGGCGAATCACCAGCGTATTGGATGTCTTGCGCCATGATAGGACAAATCGCGGCAACGCTGAACCGGGAGCCCGGGCAGGCCATGACGGCGGCTCCGGCTGCCGCGCCGGTGCGGACGCCGCTGAGCGGACTGGCGGCCAACGAAAACGGTCCGGGCGGCGACGACCCGGCGGTGCGGCTGGCGGCGGAGGCGCTGGCGCGCGAGCAGGCGCGACGCGAACGGGAACGCCGGCGCGCCATGGCCCGGCGGAAGTGGCTGGCGCTGCTGCTGGCGGTGCTGCTGACCGTAGTGGGGCTGAAACTGTTCGCGCGGGAGGTGGTGCGGCTGGCGCCCGGCGCGGCGCACCTCTACCGGGCCGTCGGCGTGCCGGTGGCCTTCGACGCCTGGCGGGTGGAAGACATGCGCATCCGCTGGATTCCGACGCCGCGGGGCGAGGTGGAGCTGTCCATCACGGGGCGCATCCGAAACCGTTCCGCGCGGCCCCTGCCCATGCCCATGGTGTCCCTGCAATTGCTGAATGCGGACGGCGCGCCGGTCTACGGCTGGCGCATTCCGCCACGCGCGGGGGCGCATGTCGAAAGTGGCGCGATGGCGCGCTTTCATACCCGCATCGCCCATGTGCCGCGCAACGCCTTCGGTTTGCGGGTGCGCGTGCAGGGCGCCGCGAAGTGATCACGCCGCCCGCTCGCGGCGCAGGGCCTGGCGCAGCATGTCCTTCGTCAGCACGCCCATGCGCCAGCTGAGGCCGAGATAGAGCGCCGCGCCGCCGACGATCAGCAGCGCCAGCAACAGGGCGCGCCACGCGAAGGACACATCCGGCGCGAACCAGCCGCGCAGCCCGTATGACGCGGCCAGCAGCGCCAGCCCCATCAGCAACGCCGCCAACAGAATGCGCGGCAGGTTGCGTCCGGCCTGCGCATCCACCCGCCAATAGCCGCGCGCGTGCAGGGCGCGCCCCAGCAGCGCCGCGTTCACCCACGAGGCGACGGTGGTGGCCAGGGCGATGCCCACGTGTCGTATCCAGAAGAACAGGGCGATGGCCAGCGTGATGTTCAGCCCCACGGAGACGGCGGCATGGATCATGGGCGTTTTCGTGTCCTCGCGCGCGAAGAAGGCGGGCGAGAACACCTTGATGAGCACGAAGGCCGGCAATCCGGCGGCGAAGGCGGCCAGCGCGGCGGCCGTGGCCCGCGTGTCGCCGGCATGAAAGGCGCCGCGCTCGAACAGCACCTGCACCACCGGAGCGGGCATGGCCATGAGCGCCACCGCCGCCGGCACGGTGAGGAACATGGCGAATTCCAGCGCCCGGTTCTGGCTGCCCTGCACGCCGGCATGGTCGCCGGCGCGCAGCTTGCGCGAAACCTCTGGCAACAGCACCACGCCGATGGCCACGCCCACCAACCCCAGGGGGAGCTGATAGATGCGGTCGGCATAATAGAGCCAGGCCGGCGCGCCCTTCTGCCAGGAGGCGATGATGGTGGAGATGACGAGGTTGAGCTGGGTGATGCCGCCGGCGATCAGCCCCGGCACGCCCAGCACCACCAGCCGCTTCATGTCCGCCGTCCAGCGGGCGCGGCGGAGGCGCACGGTGAAGCCCGCGCGGTGCGCCGCCCACCACAACAGCGCCAGTTGCAGAAATCCGGCGAGCGTGACGCCGGCGGAAATGAGCACGCCCAGTTCCGGCTGTCCGGAAAGCCCGGCGAACCAGCCGTAGACCAGCACCACGATGAACACGATGTTCAGCAACACCGGGGCGAAGGCGGCCAGCGCGAAGCGGTGCAGCGAATTGAGCACGCCGGAAAGCAGCGCCACCAGCGACATGCACAGCAGATAGGGAAAGGTGATGCGGGAGAGCAGCACGGTCAGGCGGAACTTTTCCGCATCGCCGCTGAAACCCGGGGCCATGACCCAGACGAAGGCGGGCATGAACAGTTCCGCGGCGATGGTCAGCAGCAGCAGCACGAACAGCAGCCCGGCGAAGGCTTCCTCGGCGAAACGCAGCGCCGCCCGCCGTCCCTCGCCCTCCAGCCGCTTGGCGAACAGCGGCACGAAGGCCGAATTGAACGCGCCCTCGCCGAAGAAACGCCGAAACAGGTTGGGCAGGCGGAAGGCCACCACGAAGGCCTCCGCCACCGCGCCGGCGCCAAGCAATGCGGCCATCAGCACGTCGCGCACGAAACCGAGCACGCGTGAAAGCAGCGTCATGCCGCCCACGGTCATGGCCGAACGCATCAGGGACATGGCTGCAATCTCCCCCGCCGGATCATGGCGCCTTGTGCCATGGGCGGGGCGTGGTTGCAAATCGTCATGACGGGCGTGCCCTTTCAGGCGGTGGCCTGCACGTCGCCTTCCGTTTCCGCCGTCAGCACCCGTTGCAGGCGTTCACGGATCAGTTTCCGGCGCTCCTCGCCGGTAATCTTGTCGCCGGTCAGGTCGGTGACATAGAACACATCCACCGCGCGTTCGCCATAGGTGGCGATGTGGGCGGAAGCCACGTTCAGGTTCAGGGCATGGAGCGTGGTGGTGAGGTCATACAGCAGGCCAATGCGGTCCAGCCCCTCCACCTCGATGATGGTGAAGCGGTTGGACGAGGTGTTGTCGATGACCACGTGCGGGGCGACGCGGAAGGGCCTGTATTTCTCCGGCGTCCTGCGCTTGCCGGCCAGCACCTGGGTGAGCCGCAGCTCGCCGGTCAGCGCCTTCACGATCATCTCGCCGATGCGTTGCGCGCGGCGCTCTTCGTCCGCGTCCGCGTCGAACGCCCGCTGGATGATGACCGTGTCCAGCGCCCAGCCGTCGGCCGTGGTGAAGATCTTCGCGCCGGTGATGTTCGCTTGCGCGGCGGCGCAGGCGCCGGCCAGCATGGCCAGCAGGTGCGGATAATCGGGCGTATAGACGGTGATTTCCGTAATCGCCGTGAACTTGTCGGTGTAAAAGTCCAGCGCGATCTTCTCGCCCCGCCTTTCCGCCCGCTCGATGAGCCGCGCGTGGCGCAGCTGGTGCTCCAGGTCGGTGCCCATCCAGTAGGCGTCGTAATGGCGCTCGAGATAGGCTTTCAGCTTGTTCTCCGGCCAGCCGACGGCTTCGGCGAAGCGCGCGTGGGCCTCGGCGATGCGCTGCCGGCGCGGAATGGTGGCATGCCCGCCGGAAAGCACCGGTTCGGTTTCGTAATAGAGCGTGCGCAACAACTCGCCTTTCCAGCCGTTCCATACGCCCGGCCCGACGGCGCGGATGTCCACCACCGTGAGAATGAGCAACAGTCGCATGCGCTCTGGCGAGCGCACCTGTTCGGCGAAATCGAGAATGGTCTTGAAGTCGGTCAGATCGCGCGTCTGCGCCACCTCGCTCATCAGCAGATGGTGGCGCACCAGCCACGCCACCATCTCCGTTTCCGCCTCCGTCAGCCCCAGGCGCGGGCAGAGCTTGCGCGCCACCTTCTCGCCGGCGACGGAGTGGCTCTCGGGACGGCCCTTGGCGATGTCGTGCAGGAAGGCGGCGACGTAGAGCGCCCGGCGCATCTTCACCTTGGGCATGATCTCGTAGGACAGCGGATGCTCTTCCTTCAGTTCGCCGCGGTCGATCTTCGCCAGCCAGCCGACGGCGCGGATCAGGTGTTCGTCCACCGTGTAGTGGTGATACATGTTGAACTGCATGAGCGCCACGATGCGCCCGAAGTCGGGAATGAAGCGGCCCAGAACGTCGGCCTCGTTGAGCCGGCGCAGCGCCTGTTCGGGGTCTTTCGAGTCGCACAGCAGCTGCAGGAACAGCTCGTTGGCCTTCGGGTCGTTGCGCACATCGTCGTTGATGAGCCGGATGGAACGGCGCACCAGGCGCAGCGCGTTGGGGTGGATGTCCGCTCCCAGCCGGTCGGCCAGCGCGAACAGGCGCAGCAGGTTTACCGGGTCGCGCTTGAACACATCGGCGTCTTCCACGTCGATGCGCCCGGTTTCGATGACGAAGCCGGGATAGTCCTTGAGCTTGCGGCTGCGCGGGTGTCGCAACAGGCGGTCGAGCAGGCGCGAGACATGGCGCGGCTTTTTCAACTGCTGTTCTTCCAGCACGGCGGAGAAGATGCGGGTGAGGTCGCCGACCTCCTTGGCGTGGAGGAAATAGCGGCGCATGAAGCGCTCCACGTGCTTGAGCCTGGCGTGCGCGGAGCGAAAGCCCAGCCGCTCGGCCACCCTGGGCTGATAGTCGAAGGAGAGCTTGTCGGCGGCCCTGCCGGAGAGGAAATGCAGGTGGCAGCGCACCGCCCACAGGAAATCCTCGGCGCGATGGAAGCGGTGCAGCTCTTCCGCCGTGAACACCCCGCGCTTCACCAGCCCGGCGACGTCGTCCACGCCATAGACGTATTTGCCGATCCAGTAGAGGGTTTGCAGGTCGCGAAGCCCGCCCTTGCCCTCCTTCACGTCCGGTTCCACCAGGTAGCGGCTCTCGCCCTGGCGGCGGTGGCGCTCGTCGCGCTCGGCCAGCTTCTCGGCGATGTATTTCTGCGGCTCCTGGCCGATGACCTCCGTCTTGAATCGTTGGCGGAACTCCTCGAACAGCGCCTCGTCGCCGGTCAGATGGCGCGCCTCCATCAGCGCGGTGAGAATGGTGTGATCCTCACGCGCCAGACGGATGCAATCATCCAGCGAACGGGTGGCATGGCCGACCTTGAACTTCAGGTCCCACAACAGATAGAGCAGGTATTCCACCACCTGTTCGCCCCAGGCGGTCTGGCGGAAGGGGAAAAGGAACAACAGGTCGATGTCCGACCCCGGCGCCAGCAGGCCGCGACCGTAGCCGCCGGTGGCGACCATGCTCATGCGCTCCGAGGCCGTGGGATTGGCCAGCGGATAAAGATCGGTGGTGATGAACTCGAACAGCGCCTGCAACAGGGCGTCCTGGGCGTCGGACAGGAAGCCCGCGCAATCGATGCCCTTGCGGGTTTGCAGCAACAGCTCCTCGGCGCTGGCGCGCACCTTGTCGACAATGGCGCGCGCGCCCTTGAGCAGGCCGCTGCGGAAGGCGGGGGCATCCGGCGCGTGCTCCTGCTTCAATTCGGCGATGAGGGCGCGCACCGCTTCGCCGGCGGCCTCGGGCCGGGTGAAATCCGGCGTTGCTGGCAACAGGGCTTCCCGCGTCTGGCTCATGGAGTCATCCCCAC
>JALVFB010000006.1 GCA_027030295.1 Hyphomicrobiales bacterium | reverse complement strand
GTAAAAAAGAGGACAGCTCTCGTTTTCTCTCGTCATCCCCGCCATTGTTTCCGGCATGATAGGCGAAGTGGCGCGCCTTGCCAAAGCGGGAAACGCCTCTCTACAGGAAATTGTAGGGATCGATGTCGATTTCCAGCGTCACGGAAGCGGGTGGGCGCAAGGGCCTGAGCCAGGCGCGGATGTAGCCCTGCAGGTCGGCGTTGCGCGGGCCTTTCAGCAGAAAGCGCCACCGCCAGCGCCCGCGCAGGCGCTCGATGGGCGCCGGCGCGGGCCCCAGCGCCAGCACCAGCCGCGAGGCGGGCCGGGCGCGCGCCATGTCCATGCAGAAGGCGCGCACCGCCTCTTCATCCCGGCCGGAGACGATGATCGCCGCCAGCCGGCCATAGGGCGGCATGCCGGCGGCCCGCCGCGCCGCCTTTTCCTGAACGATGAAGGCTTCGCGGTCGCACGCCGCCAGCGCCCGCATCAGCGGCACCTCCGGCAGATGGGTCTGGATCAGCGCCCGGCCGGGGCGGGCGCCGCGGCCGGCGCGGCCCGAAACCTGCGCCAGCAGCTGCCAGGTGCGCTCGCCGGCGCGCGGATCGGCGGTTTCCAGCGCCAGGTCGGCATCGATGACGCCGACCAGCGTGAGATTGGGGAAATGATGCCCCTTGGCCACCAGTTGGGTGCCGACGATGATGTCGCATGCGCCTTCGGCGATGTCGGCCATGGCCTTCTTGAGCGCCGCGCCCTGCAACAGGTCGGAGGAAAGGGCGATGATGCGCGCATCCGGCCAGCGCCGCGCCGCCTCCTCCGCCAGCCGCTCCACCCCCGGCCCCACCGGGGCCAGGCGCTCTTGCGCCCCGCATTCGGGACAGATGGAGGGCAGCGGCATGGCATGGCCACAATGATGGCACAGCAGCATCTCACCGGCGCCGGCGAGGGCGCGGTGCTGCACCATCCAGGTGGCGCAGTGCGGGCATTGCAGCCGATGCCCGCAGGCGCGGCAGATGGTGAGCGGCGCATAGCCCCGGCGGTTGAGGAAGAACAGCACCTGTTCGCCGCGGGACAGCGTTTCCGTCGCCGCCTGCGTCAACGGTGGCGAAATCCACGAGCGTGGCTCCGGGCGCTCCTTCTTCAGGTCGATGAGCGTGATGTCGGGCAGGCGCGCCGGGCCAAAGCGTTCGGTGAGGCGCACGTGGTGATAGCGTCCGCGCTCGGCGTTCACGAGGCTTTCCAGCGACGGCGTGGCCGAGGCCAGGATCACCGGCACGTTTGCCTGCCGGCCCAGCATCACCGCCGTGTCGCGGCCCTGATAGGGCACGCCGCTTTCCTGCTTGTAGGCGCTCTCGTGCTCCTCGTCGACCACGACGAGGCCGAGATTCCGCCACGGCAGGAACAGGCCGGAGCGCGCCGCCACCACCACGCGCACCCGCCCCTCCGCCACCCCACGAAAGACCCGCGCCCGTTGCGCCGGCCCCACGTCCGAATGCCATTCCGCCGGCGTGACGCCGAAACGCGCCGCCACGCGCCGGATGAAGCCGCCGGTGAGGGCGATTTCCGGCAGCAGCAGCAGCACCTGATTCCCCCGCGCCAGCGCCGCGGCCATGGCCTCGAAATAGACCTCCGTCTTGCCCGACCCGGTGACGCCGTCCAGCAGCGAGACGGAAAAGCCGCCCTCTTCCACCCGCCGCGCCAGCGCCGCCGCCGCCCGCTCCTGCTCCGGCGTCAGCGCGGGGCGGGTGGCGGCCATGTCGCCGGGCCATGCCGGCCACTCTTCCTCGGCGGGCAGTGGTTCGGGCGTCAGCAGCCCGGCGTCGGCCAGCCCCTGAACGACGCTGCGCGACACGCCCGCCCGCTCGGCCAGTTCGGCGGCGGGCAAGGGCCTTTCCAGCGCCAGCGCCAGCACCCGCCTGCGCTGTTCCGTCATCCGGTGCCCGGCCACCGCCGCCTCGTCCGGAGTCATGACGGCGCGCCAGCCGGTGCGTGTCTTCGGCGTCCGCAAGGCGTCACGGCTGCCCAGGAACAGCTTCAGCACCAGCCCCGGAGTGGCCACGTAATAGTCCGCCACCCATTCGATGAAGCGCCGTCGCCAGGTGGGCATGGGCGGAAAATCGAACACCTCGGCGATGGGCTTCAACCGCGCCGGATCGTCTGCGCGGCGTTTCCGCACGCTCCACACGACGCCGATTTCCTGGCGCGGCCCCAATGGGACACGCACGAAGGCGCCTTCGTGAACCTCCTGTTCACCGGGCAGCTGGTAGGTAAAGGGATGCGCCAGCTTCAGTGGCGGCAACACATCCGCCACCAGCGCATCCGGTTGTTTCGTCTGCTGCCGGGAACTGTTCATGAGGCGGGAATAGCAGCTTGAAAGTCCAGACGAAAAGCCTGAGTTTCGCCTTCGCGCCCGATGCCGCCCGCGCGGCGCAGGACTGGCTGGCGCAGTTGCGCGACGTGCGCCGCATGTCCGTGCACACGGTTGCGGCCTATGCGCGGGACATGGCCACCTTCTCCCGCTTTCTGGCCGATCATCTGGGAGAGCCCGCCGACCTGGCGACGCTGGCGGTGCTGGCGCCGGCCGATTTCCGCGCCTTTCTTGCCGCCTCCCGGCGTGGTGGCCTGCAAGCGCGCACCCTGGCGCGGCGCCTGTCCGCCGTGCGCGCCTTCTTCCGCTGGCTGAAGAAAACGCACGGCATCGACAACCCGGCGCTGTCGGCGGTGCGGGGGCCGCGGCTGGAGCGCCCGCTGCCGCATCCCGTGCCCGAGGCCAGGGTCGCCGCCCTGTTCGATGCGCTGCACGCGGCGCGGGAGGACGATGCGCCGGACTGGGTCATCGCCCGCGACGCGGCGGTGCTGGCGCTGCTCTATGGCGGGGGCTTGCGCATTTCCGAAGCCTTGTCGATTGCCGCCGGGCAGGCGCGGGCGGTCATCGCCGGGGAGGAGTTTCTGCGCATCATCGGCAAGGGCGGGAAGGAGCGGCTGGTGCCGGTATTGGCGGTGGTGCGTGCCCTGCTGGCGGACTACGCCAGGCTCTGCCCATGGCCGCTGGACGATGATGCGCCGTTCTTCCGCGGCGTGAAGGGCGGCGCTCTGTCTCCGCGCATGATCCAGCGCCTGATGCAGCGCCTGCGCGGCTTTCTTGGCCTGCCGGAGACGGCGACGCCGCATGCCCTGCGCCATTCCTTCGCCACCCATCTGCTGGGCAACGGTGCGGATCTGCGCGCCATTCAGGAACTGCTGGGCCATGCCAGCCTGTCCACGACGCAAATCTATACCGATGTCAACGTGGCGGAGTTGAAACGCATTCACGCCCTGGCGCATCCCCGCAGCCGAACCCCATGAGCCATTTGCCTTTTTCCCGCGCCTCGGCTTATCATCGGCGCAGGTATGCTCGGGGACGAAGAACATGCCACGGGGGTGGAAATGACCATTCGCGCAAACGGCGCCTGGCGGCCCGCACGGCTTGCCGCCCTGATCGCGGCGCTGGCGTTCGCATCGGCCGGCGCCTTTTCCGCGCCGATGCCGGAGAAGGATGAATCGCGCATCCTGCCTTCCGGACCGGGCCTGGAATTGCCAGGTGCGCCGGAAACGCCGGCCACCCCGGAAACACCGCGAAAAGGCAAGGACAACTACGAGGTGCCGCCGGACTTTCAGTATGAAGACGATTCCTCCGCGCACAAGAGTCTGGAAGACATCATCAACGAAGACATTCCCGACATGAAGGCGGTGGAGTTGTCGGAGGACGCCGCCAAACGGGCGCTGGATGCCTTCGAGGAGGTTTTCGGAAAGTTTCCCGACGAGGAAATCGCCAAGTATCCGACGTTGCAGGATTTCGCCGACAAGTCAGAACAGGGCAGGAAATTCGCCGCCATCATCCACAGGCACGGTTTCAAGAGCGTGGCTGAATGGAACGACATCATCTCCAACATCGGCTTTGCGCTCACCTCCATCGAGGAGGGCGATGATGGCGAGATCATCAGCCAGATCCGCGAGACCGAGCAGCGCACCGACCTGCCGCAAAAGCGCAAGGAAAAGCTGCTGAACTATCTGCGCGCCCTCATTCCTTCGGTGAACAATCGCAAGATCGTGCAAAAGCTCATGAAGGATCCCGTCTATCGCAAGAAGCTCGATCTGCTGGAGGGTGGAGGCGACGCGGAATGAACGGAGAGGATTGGCGGGCGCTGGAAGGCGACCCGGTGGGGCTTCTGGAGCGCGTGAAGAGCATCGCCATCGTCGGCGCCTCGCCGAAGCCGGCGCGGCCCGCGCACCAGGTGCAGGCGTTCCTGCAGGAGCGGGGGTATGAGGTCTTTCCCGTCAACCCGGGGCAGGCCGGTGGCGAGATTCTCGGTCGTCCCGCGTATGCGCGGCTGGCCGAGCTGCCGCGGCCGGTGGACATGATCGACGTGTTCCGCAACCCGGCGCAGGTGCCGAAGCTGGTGGAGGAAATCCTCGCCCTGCCGTGGAAGCCGAAGCTCATCTGGATGCAGCTCGGCGTCGTAAACGAGGAGGCGGCGGCGACGGCGCGGAACGCCGGCATCGCCGTGGTCATGAACCGCTGTCCCAAGATCGAACTGGCCGGGCGCTGAATCTCCTCTTGCCAGCGCGTGCCCGCTGCGGCACCCTTGGCCCAACGAAATCATAACACAAGGGAGGGGAGAAATGAGCGAGGACACCCCGTTCTCCGGGTTCGCCACCAAGTGCATTCATGCCGGCCAGCAGCCCGATCCGACCACCGGCGCGCGTGTCACACCCATCTATCAGACCACCTCATACGTGTTCGAAAGCGCCGAGCACGCCGCCAACCTCTTCGCGCTGAAGGAGTTCGGCAACATCTACACCCGCATCATGAACCCCACGCAGGGCGCGCTGGAAGCGAAGGTGGCCGCCCTTGAGGGCGGCACGGCGGCGCTGGCCACGGCATCCGGGCACGCGGCGCAGATGCTCATCCTGCACTGCCTGATGCAGCCGGGCGACGAGCTGATCGCCGCGCGCCAGCTCTATGGCGGCTCCATCAACCAGTTCAACCAGTCGTTCAGGCAGTTCGGCTGGCACGTGGTGTGGGCCGATGCCGACGATGCGGACAGCTTCCGCAAGGCGCTGTCGGAGAAGACCAAGGCCATCTTCATCGAATCCATCGCCAACCCCTCCGGCCAGATCGTGGATATCGAGGCCATCGCCAGGGTGGCTGAAGAAGCGCACGTGCCGCTGATCGTGGACAACACCATGGCCACGCCCTGGCTCATCCGCCCCTTCGAGCACGGCGCGAACGTGGTCAGCTATTCGCTCACCAAGTTCATGAACGGGCATGGCAACTCCATGGGCGGGGCCATCGTGGACGGCGGCAATTTCGACTGGGGCGCGGACGACAAGTATCCGCTGCTTACCGAGCCGAACCCGTCATACGACGGCATGAAACTCCACGAGACGTTCGGCGGCATGACGCTGGCCATCGCCGCGCGGGTGCTGGGCCTGCGCGACCTGGGGCCGGCGATTGCGCCGCTGAACGCTTTTCTCACGCTCACCGGCCTGGAAACGCTGTCCTTGCGCATGCAGCGCCACTGTGACAACGCGCTTAAGGTAGCCGAATGGCTGGAGCAGGACGGGCGCGTGGCCTGGGTGAAATATTCGGGCCTCAAGTCCAGCCCCTATTACGAGCTGCACCGGAAATATTGCCCGAAGGGCGCGGGCGCGGTGTTCACCTTCGGCCTGAAGGGCGGCTTCGGCGCCGGGGTGAAGCTGGTCAACTCGGTGAAGCTGTTCTCGCATCTGGCCAACATCGGCGACGTGCGCTCGCTCATCATCCACCCGGCCAGCACCACGCACTCGCAGCTGACGGAAGAGCAGCTCGTCGCCGCCGGCGCCGGGCCGGAGGTCATCCGCGTCTCCATCGGCCTGGAGGATCCGGAAGACCTCATCGCCGATCTGGATCAGGCCATGACGTGATTTTGCCCCCATCGCCACTGCGTGTTACAGGGCTTTTAAGAGATGACGGCACGAGAAGGAGAAGACCATGCCGAGTATTTCCCGTTTCCAGTCCGGCGCGCTCGTTCGTCCGGATAGCGCCGCGTGGAAGGCGGCGCTGGTGATCGGCGGTTCGCTGCTGTTGTGGCTTTCCGCGAAGGTGCAGGTGCCGTTCTGGCCGGTGCCGATGACGCTGCAGGTCATGGCGCTCCTGGCCATCGCCGCCATCTTTGGCCTGCGGCCGGGGCTGGCCACCGTGGCGCTTTACGTGGCCGAAGGCGCGCTGGGCCTGCCGGTGTTCGCCGGCACGCCGGAAAAGGGCATTGGCATCGCCTACATGATGGGGCCGACGGGTGGCTATATCCTCGGCTTTCTGCTCATGGTGGCGGTGGTGGGCTGGCTGGCCGACCGTGGTTGGAGCCGCAGCGCATGGAAGCTGGCGCTGGCCGGGCTGGCCGGGCTGGCCGTTCTCTACGCGCCGGGGCTGGCGTGGCTGGCGCAGTTCGTCGGCACGGACAAGGCGCTGGCCTTCGGCTTCACGCCGTTTATCCCGGGTGATCTTCTCAAGCTGGCGGTGGTGGCGCTGGCGGTGCCGGCGGCGTGGAAGCTCAAGCGGGGCTGATGCCGGACATTGCCACACGCATCGCCGGTGCGCTGGGCAGCGATGTCCGGCGCATCGCGCCGTTGGCGGGCAGCTATGGCCTGTCATTGGACGTGGTGGAGCTGGCCGACGGGCGGAAGCTGGTGGCCAAGCATGGCAAGGGGCCGCGCCCCGACCATCTTGAAATCGAGGGCAGGATGCTCGGGCGGCTGGAAGGGGAAATCCCGGTGCCGCATGTGCATCTTTGCGAGCCTGACCTGCTGGTGATGGACTACATCGCTGGCTCCGGCGGCGGCGGCGCGGGCGCGGAGCGTCACATGGCGGAGCTGCTGGCCGCCATGCACCGCAAGCGCCAGCCTTTCTACGGGCTTGCGTTCGACACCACCATCGGCCCGCTGCCGCAACCAAACCCGATTTACCTGCCGAAGGGCGGGAAGGAGGAGCGGGCCGATTCCCTGCCGCGCCCGGTGGAAGGCGCGGGCTGGATCGACTTCTTCCGCGACCAGCGCCTGATGTTCATGGCGCAATTGGCGCATGAACGGGCCGGGCTGCCCACCGATCTGCTGCGCCGCATCGAGCGCTTTTGCGATCATCTGGAGGAATTCATCGACGAACCGGCGCATCCGGCGCTGTTGCACGGCGACATCTGGGGCGGCAACGTCATCCACGCCGGCGGCCGGGTGGCGGCCTTCATCGATCCGGCCATCTATTACGGTCATTACGAATATGATCTCGCGTTCATGACCATGTTCGGCACCGCCGGGCGGGCCTTTTTCGCCGCCTACGAGGCGCTGATGCCGGACTTCGACGCACGGGGCTTTCACGAGGTGCGCAAGGATGTCTACCTCATCTACCCGCACCTCACCCACGTGCTCATCTGTGGCCTGTCCTACGCTTCCGGCATTGAAAGCCGCCTGTCGCGCTTCGGCTTTTGAACATGCGCATGCCAGTCGGAGTGGATTGCCGCGAGCAATTCATGCCGGGATGCGCGAACAAGCACCCACCGTCCCCCAAATTGTCTAGACAGGGTGGGGTGGAAGCGCGGGACGGTTTCACCGGTCAGGCATTACGCAAAATGGTATCAGTTCTCGTCGCGCAGCGGGCGGGAAAGCAGGCGGGAGATTTCCGCATCCGCGTCCGAGGCGCCGGAAACCACGCGCTGCACGCTTTCCGAAATGGG
>JALVFB010000005.1 GCA_027030295.1 Hyphomicrobiales bacterium | reverse complement strand
CGAGCTGGCGGTTGACCGCCTGCAGGAACAGGTGCTCCAGCTCCTCGAGATATTGTTTCTCGCCGCGGGGGTTTTCCGGCTCCTGAAAGTCGTAGTCCCAGTAGCGGCGCACTTCGATGCCGTCGTCCGCCGCGCCGGCCTTCGTCCTGTCGATTTGCGCGTAGCAGCCCGCCGGCAGCAGCTTGATGCCGGCGAACAACGTGTTGTCCGTGAGAAAGTTCTGAAAGGTCAGGTATTCGACCAGTCCCTCCCTGTCGAGGCGCGAATAATAGTCCGGGTGTTCCAGGATCGCCTTTATTTCCGAGCCGAACAGCAGCACGTCCCCGACCCGGGCGTAATACAGCGGCTTGATGCCGAACCGGTCGCGGGCCAGATACAGCCGCCTTCGCTGCTTGTCGTAGAAGGCGAAGGCGAACATGCCATTGAATTTCGAGATGGCCTTCTCCACGCCCCAGTGAGCCAGCGCCTTGAGCACCACCTCGCTGTCGCTGCGCGAATGAAACCTGATGCCGCGCGCCAGCAGTTCCTGGCGCAGATCCTGAAAGTTGTAGGTCTCGCCGTTATAGACCAGTGTGTAGCGGCCATCCTCGGTCCGCATGGGCTGGCTGCCGGCCTCGGAGAGGTCGATGATCGACAAACGCCGATGTCCCAGCGCCACCGGCCCGCTGACCCAATGCCCTTCTCCGTCCGGCCCGCGATGAGCGATGGCGTCGGTCATCTGCCTTAAAACGTTTTCGCAGGCCGGGCTTCCGTCGAGATGGTATATCCCCGCAATTCCGCACATGTATATTCCCCCCGATCAGGCAGGCAGCATATTACCAAAAGCATTATTGGCAAGTTCTGGAAGGGGGAAGATATTCCGCAACCCCCAAAATGACAATCGTAGCCTATTTTGCCGAGCGCGAAACATGAAAAACGCCAAAATCGTAAAATCCCACGCCGACATGTCGGATGTCCCGGTTGAAGAGAAGAGTTGAAATGCGTTCCGGCTGCCTGTCGTCAAATCAACCACCGCCCGTTGGCAAGAAATGCGCGCCCTCAATGCCCCGGTGCGCATGCCGCCCGGTGCAGAAGGAGCAGGATCGCGCCGATGACGACCACACCGGCGACAACTGCCGCCAGTGGCCAGCGCAGCGAGGCCAGCGCCAGCGCCAGCAGCGCGGCGTTCAGCGCCATGACGCGCCACAGCACGGGCGCATGGCCACCCAGCGCCAGCGCCGCGCGCTGATAGAAATGGCTGCGATGTGGTTGCCAGATGGCCTCGCCCGCCAGCAGGCGGCGCAGCAGGGTGATGGTGGCGTCGGCGAGGAAATAGCCCGGCAGCAGAAGGGCGGCGGCCAGGTGGCCTTCCGCCGCCAGCCGGATGAGCAGCCAGCCGAGCACGAACCCCAGCGGGATGGAGCCGACGTCGCCGAGGAAGATTTTCGCCGGCGGCCAGTTGTGCCAGAGGAAACCGGCCGTCGCCCCGGCCAGCACGGCGAGCGGCAAAAGGGTCTGCGCGCCGTGGCCCAGCCACGCCCCCACGAGCAGCAGGCCGGAGGTGATGAACAGGGTTTCCACGCCGGCCAGGCCGTCGATGCCGTCCATGAAGTTGAACAGGTTGATGAACCACAGCCAGCACAGGGCGGTGAGCAGGCGGTCGGCCCACAACGGCCAGTGGGCGGAGAACACCGTCATTTGCGGCGGGCTCAGCGCCAGCACGGCGGCGACGAGCAGGGCCTGGGCGGCGAGGCGGACGGCAGCGGAAAGATGGCGGCGGTCGTCGGCCCAGGAGAGCAGGGCGAGAAGAACGATGCCGGCGGCGGCGGCGCGGGTGGGCGTCTCGAGAGCCGGGGGCGGAAACAGGGCGAGAGCGGCGGCGATCAGCGGCACGACGGCCCAGCCACCGCCAATGGGCGTGGGGTGTGCGTGCAGGCTGCGCGCGTTTACGTGGGCGAGAATACCGCGCCGGCCGAGGCGGCGGATCAGCAGACGGGTGACCAGCAGGGCGATGATGAAGGCGAGCGCGAAGGCCACGAACAGCCCGCCCGCCCCAATGTTCGCCAGTATCCGCGACAATGCCATGATCACTCCGGCCCCAGGCGTTTTCGCTCCCTTTTGGAAATCTGTATAAGGGGAAGCGACGGATAACGAAACGCATTTGAACAAGCTCATGCATGGCCGTGCCCGCACCATCCTGTTCGTCTGCACCGAGGACTGGTTTTTTTATTCCCATTTCCGCCCCTTGGCGGAAGCGGCGCGACAAGCCGACGACGATGTCAGGCTCGTTCTGGCCACCAATGTCAGCAAAAAGAGCGAGGCGCTCGAAAGGCTGGGGATCGAGGTGATACCATACGCTATCACGCGCGGCTCGTTGCATCCGCTCTCCGTCTGGCGCGATATTCGTCGATTTCGGCGTATTATCCGCCGCCTGCGACCGGATATCGTTCATTTCATTGCCTTGCAGCCGATTCTGACCGCTGCCCTGGGTCGCATATCCATGCGCGCGGCGGTTTTTCACATCACCGGGTTGGGGACGCTGGCGGAAGGCGATTCGGCGCGTATCAGGCTGTTGCGCGGCATCCTGTTCCGATTGCTGGTGCGACATGTGCGGCGTCTGGAATGCACGCTGCTGTTCGAGAATCCCGATGACGTGCGCTACGTGCGGTGGTATGGCCTGCCCGAGGATGCCAATATCACCATTCTTGGCGGCGCCGGGGTTGACCCCGAGCGATTTGCGGCGCTGTCCGATCCCGGAGACGATGGAATCATCGTGGCCTACGTGGGACGCCTCATCACCACCAAGGGCGTGGATGTGCTGGTGAAAGCCATGGGCGAGCCGATTCTCAGGGAACAGGGGGTGGAGCTGGATATTTACGGTAATGCCGACCCCGGCAACTTGGGAGCATACACGCGAGAGTGCATCGAGGAGTGGGCCGGCCTTCCTTATGTGCACTGGCACGGGTTCACCGAAGACATTCCCGGCATCTGGAAACGCGCCGCCATATGCGTGGTGCCCACCAGGACGCGTGAGGGGCTGCCGCGTGCCATGCTGGAGGCGGCGGCCTGCGCCCGGCCGCTGGTGGTTACCGACGTGCCCGGTTGTCGCCACTTCGTACGCGACGGGGTGGAAGGCTTCGTGGTTCCACCGGAAAATCCGCAAGCGCTGGCCGGAGCCATTGCCAAGCTGGCCGGAGATCGCGAGTTGCGCGAACGGATGGGGCGGGCGGCGCGAGCGCGCCTCATGGAGGGCTTTACCGAAGAAAAAGTCATCGAGGCGGTCGGCAAGGTTTATCAGCGGCTGTTGCGGGGATAAACCATGCCTGCTGACGTGGCGCGCGGAAGGCTGCCACTCTGACAAGGGAGGGAATGAACGGCCGGGCGAGGGCCGGATTGCGGTAAATGGCCGGTCGCGGAGCGCCAGTGTGAACGCGGTGGTGTGGGAGGTTCCGTAATGTCAACTTGCCCGAAGGGGAGGCTTTCCGCTATTTGGTTCGTATGCGCCGGAAGATAACATCTTTTTAGCCATGCATGGGTGGTGGGGTGCCGGGGACATTCGAAAGGATCAAGAGGCTGACCGGTGCGGGCGCACTTTCCCGCTGGCTAAAGGCGTGGGTCATGCGGCAGCCGCGGCGCGTGAAACGCGCCATCGTGATGCTGGCCGACCTGCTTTTGCTGTCGGGCGTCATGGCGTTGCTGGTGCCAGCACGCATGGTGGCCGCACCGGCCTTCGATTCTCCTTCCATCACCACTCTGCTGGCGTTGGCGGCTCTGCCGTTCATCAGCGTGGCGGCCCTGTATGCCACGGGATTTTACCAACTCGTGACACGTCATATAGGACGCACGGGGGCCTGGCACGCTGGTGGCGCGCTGATCGCCGCCATCATGGCATGGACCTTGCTGATATTTCTCGCTGAATGGCGCACCGACCTGATCACACTGCCCAGAACGGTGGTGATCGCCTATTTCTTCGCCGGCTGGATGGGCATCCTGATGCTGCGAGACTTCGCCCGCTGGTGGCTGCGGGATCTGCCGTTGGATCGCTCGCGGCTGGGCGAGAACGGCAGAAAGCGCGTGTTCATCTATGGCGCGGGCGAGCCGGGGGTGGGGCTGTTGGAGCTGTTGCGAGAGAACAAGGCATATGACGTCCGCGGTTTCCTGGAGCACGATTCCTCTCTGACAGGAATGAAAATCCATGGCCGGCATCCGGTTCATGGCCTGCACGACCTGGGCGCGCTGCTGGAGCGCGAACGGGTGGAGGAGATCATCATTTCGACGCCGCATGTCGCCCCCTCGGACAAGCGCCGCATCGTGCGTGAACTGGCGCGCTACCCGGTGCGCCTGCGCATCGTTTCCGAACCGGCGGAAATCGTCACCGGCCAGGCCAGGCCCGTCGACCTGAAGGAGATCGACATCAACGATCTGCTGGGGCGCGATCCGGTGCGGCCCATTCCGGAGCTGATGCGCGCCAACATCTCCGGCAAGTCGGTCATGGTCACCGGCGCGGGCGGCTCCATCGGCTCGGAGATCGTGCGCAAAACCTTCGCGCTGGGGCCGGAGAGGATCGTCCTGTTCGAGCTGTCCGAATACGCCCTTTACCGGATCGAACAGGAGGTCGTGGATGCCTTGCGCGATCACGGCGCGGGGGTGGAATACGCGCCGGAGATCGTTCCCGTGCTGGGCTCGGTGGGAGACGAGACTCTGGCGCGCCGGATCATCCGCGAACACGGCGTGCAGACCATCTATCACGCCGCCGCCTACAAGCACATTCCCCTGCTGGAGGGAAACATTCGAGCGGCGCTGGAGAACAACGTGCTGGCCACGGCCACACTGGCGCGCGTGGCCAGTGAATGCGGGGTGGAGCGCATGGTGCTCATCTCGTCGGACAAGGCGGTGCGCCCGGCCAACGTGAAGGGCGCGACGAACCGGCTGCAGGAGATCATTCTGCAAGCCTGGGCCAGGAGAAAGCCGCATGGCACGGTGTTCACGGCGGTGCGCTTCGGCAACGTGCTGGGCAGCTCCGGCTCCGTTGTGCCACGTTTTCGCGAACAGATAGCCAAGGGCGGGCCAGTGACCATCACACATCCGGAAATCACGCGCTATTTCATGTCGATACCGGAGGCGGCGGAGCTGGTCATCCAGGCCGGCGCCATGGCCGGCAGCGGCGACATCTTCGCGCTGGACATGGGCAAGCCCATCAGGATCATGGACCTTGCGCGGCTGATGATCCACCTCTCCGGGCTGGAAGTGGCCGACGAGGACAACCCGGACGGCGATATCGAGCTGAAGGTCGTCGGCCCGCGCCCGGGCGACAAGCTGCACGAGGAATTGCTGATCAACGGCAACGCCGTGGGCACGCAGCACCCCTGCATCATGCGGCTGAACGAGCTTTCCGTCCTTTCGGCGGAGCAGGTGGAGGAGATGCTGGGGCGCCTGCGCGCCGCCATGGAGGCCGATGACGCCGATGCCATGCAGGCCATCCTGGCGGAATACGTGGAAGGCTACGCGCCGTCCGCCAGCCGCGCGCCCCACGCCGCGCCCGCCGGGGAGGGCGACAATATCATTCCTCTGCCCCTGCACATGAAATGAATTGGGGCTGTCCCAGGCCGTGTTTACATTTTTTGCTGGACACGAGGGGTTTTCCTTCGAGGCGCCAATGTGATTCAAGGTCGCGAAATGAAGGAAGCGATCTTGATCTGACGGGCGCTCACGGATCAGCAGTGGGAGCATATCAAGGACATGGTGCCGGGCAGAGCCGGCGAGCGGGACCGCACCGGCAAGGACACCAGGCTGTTCACGGACGCCGTTCCGTGGTTTGCGCAGCTTGGTATAATACCAACCTGCGCAAAGGTTGACCGGTGAACCCGCCCCGCGCCCTCAGGCCCTTGTTTTTCATAATTTGGGGGTTGGGTGGGGGCGGTGGGTGGTCCTTTATGCATCTTGGCATAACGATCCGCACGCCGCCTTGCGCCGAATGCATGGCTTTTGCGGTTGACTTGAAAAGTCGGGCCAAGCTATACCCGCCT
>JALVFB010000004.1 GCA_027030295.1 Hyphomicrobiales bacterium | reverse complement strand
ACCTCGTTGGGCCTCGAAACTTCGCCGACCTCGTTGGGCCTCGAAACTTCGCCGACCCCGTTGGGCCTCGAAACTTCGCCGACCTCGTTGGGCCTCGAAACTTCGCCCTCTTGACAACCTTGTAAAACGTTGGTATTGTGCCTCCGCAACCCATGAAGAGCTGACTCCTCTTTTCGGGTCGAAACGCCCTCCCTACCCCGGCGGGAGGGCGTTTCATTTTGCCTGTTGACACTCCTTCTATCTGTGGTTATCGTGCCAAGAAACTATCCGCAAGGAGAAACACGATGACCAAAGAAGGGCACAATGCCGAGCAGGCGCTCCGGGACATCGCCAACCGCATCATGCGGCTGATGGATGAAAAGGACGCCATTCAGGAGGACATCAAGGAGGTCTATGCCGAGGCGAAGTCCCTTGGCTACGATACGAAGGCCCTCCGCAAGGCTATCGCTCTCCTCCGGAAAGACCCGGATGAGGTTCAGGAGGAGCAAGCGATGATCGATCTCTACCTCTCCGTCCTGCGTGGCGAATCCCCCGAGCACGCCGAGCTTATCTGATGCTCCCTCTCGAAGACATCGCGCTTGTCCACGGGCCGTTCGCCACCATCGTGGCGGACCCGCCGTGGGACTTCCGGACCTACTCCGAGAAGGGGGCCGGGCGTAGCCCGTCGGCCCACTACCCCACGATGGGCCTCGACGACATCAAGGCCCTGCCGGTGGCCGACCTGGCCGCCCGCAATGCCTGCCTGTTCCTGTGGACGACGGGGAGCCACCTTCCGATGGCCTTGGAGGTCATGGAGGCGTGGGGCTTCACCTACAAGTCCTGCGCCTTCGTGTGGGTCAAGACGACCCGCACCGACCAACAGAAATTGGCCACCGGTCTCGGCTTCTGGACACGCCAGAATGCCGAGCACGTCCTGCTCGGCACGCGGGGCAGGCCGAAACGAAAATCGGCCAATGTTCAGCAGACCCTTCTGGCTCCGCGCCTTGAGCACTCCCGGAAGCCGGAAGAAATTCAGGACCGCATCGAGCGGCTTGTGGATGGTCCATACCTTGAGCTGTTCGCGCGCAGGCACCGCCCTGGGTGGTTTTGTTGGGGGGACGAACTGGAGGACACCAACCATGCCTTATAGCGTCTCATGGGCCGATGGTGGCCGTCGATACAAGATGCTCTGCCCGACGCCGCAGGCCGTCGTGGCCGTGGTCGTGGAGGCCCTGCGGGATGATGACACCGAAGCTGCCAGTGAAATTCGTCGAAAGGTTCAGGCCTGGCATCTTGGCGACACTTTGAGCACGCGCATCGGACCGTTCAGCATCCGGAGACACCGAAATGACGCCGCATGAGCAGTTCAGCATCGCCGTCCATGCCGTTGCCAGGGACACCGGTATCGATCCGGTGCACCTGAACCACGGCATCACGGTGGAAGCGCGCCATTTCCTGGCCTCGCTGGCGTGCGAGTTGCCTCCGGAGTGTGCGCCACCGCTGTCCGAGCGCCTCGGGGGGTGGGAACTCTCCGGCCCCCGTGAGCGCGTCCA
The DNA here is from genome assembly GCA_027030295.1 of Hyphomicrobiales bacterium. GTDB lineage: Bacteria > Pseudomonadota > Alphaproteobacteria > Rhizobiales > Aestuariivirgaceae > Thermopetrobacter. The sequence goes on along the minus strand of JALVFB010000004.1, from coordinate 4,550 downwards.
GCGTGTTCTGGAGGAGCTGGAAATCCTCGGTCCACCTGAACCGGCTCCCCTCCTGCCTCGCCGGGCACCGGCCCCCATAGTCTATCCGACGCGCCTGTTCCATGCCCGCTGGGGGGCCGTCCAGGAGGCCGTCATAGCGGTCACCGGCGTCCCTTATGACGTTCTCCTTGGGCCGTCCAAGAAGGCCCGAGAGGCGACGGCCCGCGCGCTCTTCTGGACACTCCTTTTGGAGGACGTGTTCCCTCACATGACGCTGGCCTTTGTTGGCGACGTGTTCGGGCGCACGCCCGCCGCCGTCCAGAAGGCCAGGGACGCTTTCGCCCGTCCGGACCTCCGGCAGGCTGCGCTGGAGAAAATCCCCGAAGACCTTCTTCCTCCGAATTGTGTGGGAGTCTGAGCATGATTACCGCCGAGCGATGGAAGCACATGCCTCCCGAAGAAAGGAGCGCTCTGCCTCCGCACATACGGTGGCGATACGTATTGGCCGCCCGGCGGGCGCAAGCCGGTTATGAAGGGGTGGCCGAATTTGATGCGCGGGCGATATTGGGGGACCTTCTGGCCATCGTGAGCGATGGCTTCGGGATGTCACAGGACTGCCTCATGCGAATGTTCACGCAGGAGTGCGCTGAAATCCTTGCGGCCGTGGTTCAAATCGCTCGCTTGGACTTCCGGCTCCCGAAACCCGTGATCGCGCATGCCCTCGGGGTGGCCATGGAAACCTTGCAGGGGCTGCCGCTCTCCAACGAGACAATCATGGAAGTCCGCGAATGGGTTTTCCAGGAGTGGGAGCGCACTCCGGAAGCTGCGGTGCCGCCTCCGGCGCGGCCAAAACGGAAGCAACGTTCGGAAAACCGACGAGCCAAAAGCCATTCAAGCCTTGTTCGGGAGATCGTGAAGCTCGTTTCTCGCCGAGTGGGGGTGCATCCGGAGACCATTATGGGCCGCCAACGGACGAAAGAGGTCGCCGCCGCCAGGGCAGTGGCGATGGCAGCCATGAAGGCTACCCGGCCATATTTGTCCACCACTCAAATCGGCGAGCTTTTCAAGCGGGATCATTCCACGGTGATCCATAACCTCCGGAAGGTTCAGCGAGACCCTACCTTGCAAGCGCTTCAAAGGGAGGTGCTGCGTCAGCTCATATTGGGAGAAAAATCATGACTCGGGCTATCTTGGGTGACGACCGCCCCTCTCTTGAGTGCCTTCCGCCGCGAGCGCTGAGGTTCCTCGCCTCCGCGTTCGAGGTTGGGGCCAACAAATACGACGGCCCGATGAACTGGCGGGTCGAGGGCATCGTGGCCTCGGAATACTACGCCAAGGCGCTGCGGCATCTTACGGCGTGGTTCGAAGGCGAGGACCGCACTCGGGATGACGGCCACCATCACTTGGCCGCAGCGGCTGCGGACATCCTCATTCTGATCGACGCCATGCTCGGCGGGAGCCTCAATGACGACAGGCCAACCATTGCCAATATCGTCAGCCGGAGGGGGAAACGATGAAACCGTGTCCGAGATGTGAATCCGATGACCTGGCCATCGTAAGAGGCGGCATCCAGGTTGGAACTAAGGACATTATTCTCCTCTATGCTGTTGCCTGCGATTGCTGTGACCTTCGCGGCCCAGCAAGCCAGACGGAAGAGAGTGCCGTCTATTTGTGGAACCAGCTCTCCCGGAAGCAGGATGGGGCCTTGGAAGAAATCAAGCGGCGGCTCGCCTATCTGGAGGCCGCTGTGGCAAAGAGCGCGAGGAGGAAACGATGAAAAAGCAGGCCGAGCTTACCTTTCAGGACGTTATGGCCCTCTCTATTGCGGGTGCCGCCCTCGTGGCCACCTTGTGGGCTATTTGGTGGGTCCTGCGAAACTTCGACACGATGAACTTCGTGGCCGTCGCTGTTGGTGCCGCCCTGGCCGGAGTGCCCTTCTGGCTCGCTCGGCGTCCGATGGCCATCGTCACCATCCTGCTGCTCGGCATCCTGATTGTCCTGTTGTAAGGAGGCACACATGTTCATCACATTTGAAGGCATCGACGGCAGCGGAAAGAGCACGCAAGCGCGCCTGCTGGCCGAGAACTTGCGCACCCTTGATCACACGGTTGTTCTGACTAGGGAGCCTGGTGGCACAGAGCTTGGCGAGCGAGTCCGGGACCTACTGTTCGGCCTAGATGGCCGGCATTGGGACCCCACCGAGCAAGCGTTGTTGCACTACGCCGCGCGAAGCATCCATCTTCGGAAAGTCATCCGGCCTGAACTCCGGAAGGGCAACATCGTCATCTCGGACAGGTTTCACGATTCTTCGTGGGCTTATCAGTGGGGCGCTGGGAACATCCGGAAGGACCTTCTGAGCACTTTGGATAGTCATGTCCTGGGCGGCACGGTGCCAGACATGACTATCCTTCTCGATCTCGACCCCGAGGAATGCCCTGGCCGCCTTACCTACCGGCTTCCCGAGGACGGCAACCATTTTGACCACCGTAGCCCGCTGTGGTTTCAGGGCGTCCGGGAGGCCTACCTAGAGCGCGCCCGGCTCCACTCGGAGCGGTTCTACATTGTCGATGCCTCCCAGAGCATCGAGGTTGTCGCTGATACAATCCTTCACATGGTTCGGGAGAAAATCGATGAACAATGCTGACCGCCGGTATCTACAACTCCTTGAGCACGTCCTGCTGCATGGTGAAAAACGGGACGACCGCACGGGTGTGGGAACCTACTCCCTGTTCGGCGCGCAGCTCCGCTTCGACCTCCAGGAGGGATTCCCGCTGCTAACGACCAAGAAGGTGCACTGGAAATCGGTCGTCGGGGAGTTGCTGTGGTTCCTGCGTGGAGACACCAACATCGAATGGCTCCATGCGCACCGGATTACCATATGGGACGAGTGGGCCGACGAGAACGGCGAACTTGGCCCCATCTACGGCAAGCAGTGGCGGGCGTGGGATTGCGGCACGACCCACGTCGACCAGCTTTCCCGCGTCATCCATGACATCAAGGAGAACCCGTGGTCCCGGCGGCACATCGTGACGGCGTGGAACCCGTGCGACCTCCCTCGGATGGCCCTGCCGCCCTGCCACCTGTTGTTCCAGTTCTATGTAGATGGCCGCGGGGGCCTGTCTTGTCAGCTCTATCAACGCAGCGCTGACATCTTCCTCGGCGTGCCGTTCAACATCGCATCCTATGCCCTCCTGACCCATATGGTGGCGCATCTGACCGGGCTGGTGCCGCGCGCCTTCGTGCACACGTTCGGCGACGTGCACCTCTATCAGAACCACGTGGAGCAGGCGCTAACCCAGTTGCGCCGGGAGCCGAGGCCCCTGCCGACAGTGCGGTTTTCCGGCTCGCTGTTGCGCATCGAGGACTTCGGCTTCGACAACATCCACCTGGAAGGTTATCACCCGCATCCGGCCATCAAGGCCCCGGTGGCGGTATGAAAGAAGAAGAAGGAGGAGGAGGAAAACATGCCTTATTGCCCGTTTAGCATGTCAAGAGAACGTGAAAAGAGGTCGTGTTCTGGCCTCGATTGCGCCTAGTGGAGCCACAAGAGAGGGGACTGCGTGGTCTTCCGCATTGCCGATGCGTTGGATCGCCTGTCAGGGGCGGGATACCAGAAAAACGAGGAATCGTGATGCATATCAGTTTTCCCGACCACTACGAGGACAAAGAGCTTCAAGAGAAACTCGCCAAGTTGGCCGCCGACACGGCGACACGATTGCTCTGGGTTCTGGAGGGCACCGGAGAGCAGGTAGACAATCATCCCGCCCAATTCCTGGACGTAGTCACCGCCGCACTGGCGTCCGTGTTCACCACGTCCATCCTGGGCGCTACCGACGTTGCCTGCGAGCGCGCCGGTTGCGACGACAGGCTGAAGGAAGAGGTCGTCAATGACACCGTGAGCCGGGCTATCCAGAACTTTTCCACGGTCCCCGTGGAGAACGTCGTGGCGGGCCTGAACGCCGTCGAGACTACCAAACGGGATGCACATTGATGAAATACCTCTCGCTGTTCTCCGGCATAGAGGCGGCCAGTGTGGCATGGGGGCCGCTCAGGTGGAAGCCAGTCGCTTTTTCGGAAATCGACCCGTATGCTTCTGCCGTTCTGGCGGCGAGGTTTCCAGACGTGCCAAATTGGGGAGACATCAATGGATACCAGGGGTGGCCGGATGTCGAAATCGACCTCATCGTCGGAGGCTCGCCGTGTTTTCCACGGGGCACGCTGGTGTTGACCGACATCGGATACACGCCAATCGAAACCATCCGTCCCGGCATGCGGGTATTAACTCACATGGGGCGTTGGAAAAAAGTGGTGAAGGCGGGCCAGAGCTTTTCCCGGCTCGTCGAACTCCGAGGGCAGGGATGCCCGCGTTTACTGGTCACGCCGAACCACCCCATCCTGTCCGCGCAAAAGTGTGGTCGCAGCACTCGTGTTCACGGGACACCCGTTCGTTTGACGTGGGCGCAAGGCCCCGAGTGGTGGCCTGCGGTTGATATGAAGGGGCGGCATTGGTCTCTTGCTGGGGATGTGGAAACGCTCCAGCCGCCGCCCATACGGCTGCAAGGACGTGAATC
>JALVFB010000003.1 GCA_027030295.1 Hyphomicrobiales bacterium | reverse complement strand
CATCGGAAACGTGAAGGCCATCAAGGGCGAAACGACACTGTATGCGGACAAGCTGGAGGTTTTCACCGAAAAGGAGAAGCAGCCCGACGGTTCGGAAAAGACCAAGGTGCGCCGGCTGATCGCCACCGGGCATGTGCGCATCGTCAAGCCGAAGGTGACCATCACCGGCGAGAAGGCGAACATGGACGTGAAAAAGGATGAGGTCGTGGTCACCGGCAATGTCGTGGTGAAAAAGCCCGACGCCACGATTCAGGGCGACAAGCTGATCGCCAACCTGAAAACGGACGTGACCCGGGTCGTCACCGGCGGGAAAAAGAAGGTTCACGGCGTTTTCAATCAGTAGGGACTTCAGGTTGGAAACCGGAATGGGAAAAGGCCATTTCACGCAATTTTAATCAAACCCGTTCACATTCGCATTCGGCAGGACACGGAATGGACATGGCAGCGACCACGGGCCGGCGGGAGGCCGGAGAACAGACGGCGGCCGCCACGGGCATCGAGGCGGTGGGGCTGGTCAAGACCTATGGTCGCCGGCCGGTGGTGCGGGGTGTATCCCTGCATGTGCGCACGGGCGAGGCGGTGGGCCTGCTGGGGCCGAACGGGGCGGGCAAGACCACGGTGTTCTACATGATCACCGGGCTGATCGCCGCCGATGACGGCGCCATCCTGCTGGACGGGCGGGATGTGACCATGTTGCCCATGTTTCGCCGGGCGCGCATGGGGGTGGGGTATCTGCCCCAGGAGCCTTCCGTGTTCCGCGGGTTGTCGGTGGCGGACAACATCCGCGCCATTCTCGAGGTGCGGGGTCTGCCGCGGGCGGAGCGTGAACGTGTGTTGAGTGAGTTGTTGCATGAGTTCCAGATTGAGCACCTTGCGCATTCGCCGGCTGTGGCGCTATCTGGCGGCGAGCGTCGGCGGCTGGAAATCGCCCGCGCCCTGGCCGCAAATCCCCGATACATGCTGCTCGACGAACCCTTCGCCGGGATTGACCCGATTGCGATCAATGATATCCGCCAGCTGGTGCGAAAGCTTACCGCTCGGGGAATCGGGGTGCTTGTTACGGATCACAACGTGCGCGAAACCCTCGGCCTCATCGACCGCGCCTACATCATCCATGACGGCGAGGTCCTGACCGAGGGCACGCCGCGGGAAATCGTCGCCCACCCGGAGGTGCGCCGGCATTACCTGGGCGAGAACTTCTCGCTGTAGTGCCGGCAGCGGACACGGGCGGTTCCTAACGGCTTGTTAACCACGCCCGGGCCATCATCCCCGTGAGGGGACAATCACTCGCGTCCGGCGATGAACGGAACCGGCGCGCCAACCGGGGGACAGGCCGCATGCTGCACCATCCGGCGCGGCATTTCGCACCACTGGCGAACTGGCCCGGAGCCAGGCTCATGCCCGAACGACAGGACAGGCGGGAACGGCACGTGCCGGTGCTGCTGCGCGAGGCCATGGAATACCTCTCGCCGCGGCCCGGAGGGGTGTATGTGGACGCCACCTTCGGCGCCGGCGGCTATGCGCGGGCCATTCTGGATGTACCGGAAACGCGGCTGTTCGCCATCGACCGCGATCCGGCGGCCATCGCCGGCGGCCGGGCGCTGGCGGAGGACCATCCCGGACGGCTCATCCTGCTGCACGGGCGCTTCTCCGACATGGAGCGGCTGCTGGCCGACCATGACGTCACGGCGGTGGACGGCGTGGTGATGGATCTCGGCGTCTCCTCCATGCAGCTGGACGAGGCCGACCGCGGCTTTTCCTTCATGCGCGAGGGGCCGCTGGACATGCGCATGGAGGGTGAGGGGCTTTCCGCCGCTCAGGTGCTGAACACCTTTCGCGAGGAAGACATCGCCGACATCCTGAAGACCTATGGCGAGGAGCGCCGGGCGCGGCCGCTGGCGCGGGCCATCGTGCGCCGGCGCAAGGAGCGGCCGTTCACAACCACCTTCGACCTGGTGGAGGTGGCCGAATCGGTGCTCGGCCGTCCGCGCCCCGGCAGGAAGCACCCGGCCACCCGCGCCTTTCAGGCCCTGCGCATTTTCGTCAACCGCGAGCTGGAGGAAGTGGCGCGCGGGCTGCTGGCGGCGGAACGCCTGCTGAAGCCCGGCGGCCGGCTGGTGGTGGTGAGCTTTCATTCGCTGGAAGACCGCATCGTCAAGCGCTTCTTCGCCGCCCGCACCGGCCGCGGACAGGCCGCCTCGCGCCGCCTGCCGCACGAGCCGGAGCCGCCCGCGCCGTCGTTCGTGGACGTCGCGCCGGGCGGCGCAGCGCCCTCGCAAGAAGAGGTGGCATGCAACCCGCGCGCGCGTTCGGCGCGGCTCAGGGCGGGCGAGCGCACGGACGCGCCGCCCATTGCGGAAGTGCCGCCTCTGCCCGCCGTCTCCATCGGCGAACGCGGCGGTGGCGCCGGCAAGCCCCCGCATTCGCGGCGGGCGCGCAAGGGAAGGGGGAGACGGTGATGCGCTCACGATTCATGCGCGTGCTGGGGGTGCTGAACATCCTGCTGGCCGTTGGCCTGGTGGCGGTGGCCATGTGGCTCTATGACCGCGAGCATCAGGTGCGCCGGGTGGAACGCCAGATCCGCAAGCTGGAGCAGGCCCGGCGGCTGGAAAGGGAAACCATCCGCCGCCTGAGCATCGAATGGCAGCGCCTGCGCAATCCCATGCGGCTGGAGAAACTGGCGCGGCTGAAGCTGAATCTCGCCTCCCCCGACCCGGCCGCGGTGCATCCCTTTGCGGAGCTGATGGAAACCCTGCCCATGCGTCCGGCGCCGGCGGCGGACGCCGCCGCGGAACGCGACGCCCTGGCCACCATGGCCCTGCGCGCCGCCGGCGAGGAGGCGCACGCGCAAACGCGGGAAGAAGCCTCTGAGAGTGCAACGCCCGCTGCCCCCGCCGACCCGCTGACGGGCATGATTCGTGGAACGGTGCCGGAGGACGGGCCATGAGCGTGCCGCATCCCCCCCAGGCGCAGAGGGCTGACGCCACGCGGCCCGCCGGTTGGGACGGCTCCCGGCTTCTGGTGCGCGAGCCGCGCCCCAGGGTGCGTTTCGTCCTGGGCCTGTTCGCGGTGCTGTTCGCGGCGGTGGCGCTGAAGGCGGCGTGGCTGATGCTGGCGCAGGACGAACCGAAACGGCGCGTGGTGGTGCACAGGCAGTCCATTCCGCGGCCGGACATCGTGGACAGGAACGGCGCCGTGCTGGCGGCGGATGTGCCGCGTGCCTCCATCTTCGCCGAGCCATATCGCATGGCCAATGTCGATCAGGCGCTCATGGCGCTCATGTCCGTATTGCCCGATCTCGACATCCAGAAGCTGCGCGGGCGACTCTCCGACAAGCGCCGCAAGTTCGTGTGGATCGCGCGCAAGGTGCCGCGCGAGGTGGAAAGCCGCATCGTCGCCCTGGCCATTCCCGGCATCCGCGTGATGAAGGAAAAGAAGCGGGTCTACCCCATGGGCCGGCTGACGGCGCACGTCATCGGCTTCACCGACATCGACAAGCGCGGGCTTTCCGGCATCGAGCGCTGGCTGGACGGCGGCGGCAAGCTGTTCATGGTTTCCCGCGCGAAAGCCGCGGGCGAGGGTGCGCTGCCGGTGCCGCTGGCGCTGGATGTGCGTGTGCAGGAGGCGCTGCGCGCTGAGCTGGCGGCGGCGAAGGAGAAGTTCCGGGCCATCGGCGCCGGCGGGCTGGTGATGGACGTGAACACGGGCGAAGTGCTGGCGCTGGTTTCGTTGCCGGATTTCGACCCCAACGATCCGAACCGCAAGGAAGCGCTGGCGAAAGACCGGCTCAACCGCATGACGGCGGGCGTCTTCGAGCTGGGCTCCGTCGTCAAGGCGGTCACCTTCGCCATGGCGCTGGACAACGGCACGGCGCGTCTGGACAAGAAATACGACGCGCGCTTTCCGCTGAAGATCGGACGGGCGAAGATTCATGACTATCACGCCCAGCGCCGCTGGCTCACGGTGCCGGAAATATTCATCCATTCCTCCAACATCGGCACCGCCCGCATGGCGCTGGAGGTGGGGCTGCAAAAGCACTGGGCCTTTCTGCGGAAAGTGGGCCTGACGCAGCGATTGCGCACGGAGCTGCCGGAAAGCGCCAGGCCCCTGCTGCCCAGGCGCTGGAGCACCATCACTTCCGTCACCGCCTCCTATGGTCATGGCTTCGCCGTGCAGCCCTTGCAGGGGGCGCAGGTGGTGGCCGCGCTCATCAACGGCGGGCGGCTCATCCCGCCCACCTTCCTCAAGCGCGACCGCGAGACGGCGCTGGCCATGTCACGGCGGGTGATCTCCGAGGGCGCTTCGCGCAAGATGCGCTACCTGTTTCGTCTGAACGCGATTGAGGGCACGGCCCGCCGCGCCGCCGCGCCGGGCTACCGCGTCGGCGGCAAGACGGGCACGGCGGAAAAGATCGTGAACGGAAAATATTCCAAGGATCACCGGTTGACCACTTTCATCGGCGCTTTCCCGATGGACGATCCGAAATACCTGGTGCTGGTGATGCTGGACGATCCGCAGCCGCTGCCGGAAACCCACGGCTTCGCCACCTCCGGGTGGAATGCGGTGCCCACCGCGGGTCGGATCATCGCGCGCATCGCGCCCATTCTGGGCGTTGCCCCGCGGCTGGACACGGAAGAGGCGAAAAGGGAGCTGATTCGCTGGCGGCGGCTGTATGGCAAACCGGCCTCTGCTCCCCAGGTGGCGCAGAGTGAAGCGAAGAGGTGAGGACAAGGGTTGGTTGCCCGGAATCCTTTGGGTTATGCTACAAGCCGCATGATTCAAGCCTCCCACGTCACCCCGGCGAAAGCCGGGGTCTCGTGCAATGGCCTCGCGAGTTTCCGGCACGAGATTCCGGCTTGCGCCGGAATGACGGAAAAACCGGCATGATGAGACGGGCATGGTCAGACCGCTGAAACATCTCGCCAAATGCTGCCGCATCGAAGGCCCGGCGGACATGCCCGTGACCGGGCTGGCGCTGGATTCGCGGCTTGTGAAGCCCGGATGCCTGTTCGCCGCTCTGCCGGGCACGAAATATGACGGCCTGCAATTCGTTCCCGATGCGCTTCAGCGCGGGGCGACGGCCCTGCTGGTGGCCGAGAACGCTTCCCTGCCGGAACTGCCACGGGACATCGCGGTGGTGCGCGCGGAAAATCCGGCCCGCGCGCTGGCCCACATCGCGGCGCGTTTTTACGTGCATCAGCCGGTCACCATCGTCGCCGTCACGGGCACCAACGGCAAGAGCTCGGTGGCCGAGTTCACCCGCCAGATCTGGGCGTTCATGGGTTTTCGCGCCGCTTCCATGGGCACGCTGGGGGTGGCCGGTCCGGGGCTGGACGATCTGAACGTGCGCCACACCACGCCGGACGTCATCACCCTGCACGAGATGCTGATGCACATGCGCCTGCGTGGCATCTCGCATCTGGCCATGGAGGCTTCCTCCCACGGGCTGGCGCAATACCGCATGGACGGCGTGCGGCTGACCGCCGGAGCGTTCACCAATCTCTCGCGTGACCATCTCGACTATCACGGCGACATGGGGGCCTATTTCGAGGCCAAGATGCGGCTGTTCGAGGAATTGTTGCACCCGCCCGCCGGGGCGGTGGTGAACATGGACGCGGCGGAAGGCGACGAGGTGGCCCGCCGCGCGGCGAAGCGGGGTCTGCGCGTGTTCGGCACCGGCGAGGCGGGCGAATCGCTGAGGCTCCTCTCCCGCCGGCTGGAAGGGCTGGGCCAGCACCTGCATCTGCAGACCGCGCGCCGCGAATACCGCATCTTCCTGCCGCTGGTGGGGGAATTCCAGGCGGAAAACGCGCTTGTCGCGGCGGGGCTGGTGATCGCCTCCGGCGGGCCGGAGGAAGAGGCCGTGCTGGGGCTGGAGCGGCTGCGCGGGGCGCGCGGGCGCATGGAGCTGGTGGGCAGAACGGACGCCGGCGCGCCGGTGTTCGTGGATTATGCACACACGCCGGACGCCCTGGCCCATGCCCTGCGCGCGCTCAGGCCCCATGTGAAGGGGCGGCTCGTGGTGGTGTTCGGCGCCGGTGGCGACCGCGACCGGGGCAAGCGCCCCGAAATGGGCGGGGCGGCGGCGAAGCTGGCCGATGTGGTGATCGTCACCGACGACAACCCGCGTTCGGAAGACCCGGCGGCCATCCGCGCCGCGATACTGAAAGGCGCGCCGGAAGCGGAGGAAATCGGCGACCGTGCCGAAGCCATCGCCAGCGCCATCGCGCGGTTGCGGCCCGGCGACATCCTGCTGGTGGCCGGCAAGGGCCATGAAACCGGCCAGATCGTGGGCGAAAGGGTGCTGCCGTTCTCCGATCACGAGGAAATCCTGAAACATCTGAGGGAAGCGGCGGCGTGACGGACATGTTGTGGTCCCGGGAAGAAGTGCGCGCGGCGCTGAAGCCGGAGGAGGTCATCGGCGCGCCGCCGTCGGGCTTTTCCGACGTGAGTTTCGATTCGCGCGAGATTGCCGAAGGCGCGCTGTTCTTCGCCATCCGCGGCGTGCGCATGGACGGCCATGCCTTCGCGGCCGACGCCCTGAAACGGGGCGCCGGCGCGGCGGTGGTGTCCGCCCCGACGGAGGAAATGCGCGCCGCCGGGCCGCTCATCGTGGTGAAGGATGCGCTGAAGGCGCTGGAAGACCTGGGGCGGGCGGCGCGGGCGCGCACGCGGGCTGCGGTCATCGGCGTTACCGGCTCGGTGGGCAAGACCACCACGAAAGAGATGCTGGCGATGGCGCTATCCGCCGTGGGCGTAACGCATGCGGCGAAGGGCAGCTTCAACAACCACTGGGGCGTGCCGCTGACGCTGGCGAAAATGCCGCGGGATGCCGCCTTCGCCGTCATCGAGATGGGCATGAACGCGCCCGGAGAAATCGCCGCCCTCACCGCCATGGCGCGGCCACACGTGGCGGTGGTGACCCAGGTGGCGGAGAGCCACATCGGCGCCTTCGACGATCTGGGCGGCATCGCCGCCGCCAAGGCGGAGATCTTCTCCGGCGTCGCGCCGGGCGGCGCGGCGGTCGTCAACGCCGACGCCCCCCACGCCGATGTGCTCGTCCGCGCGGCGCAGGAGGCGGGTATCGCGCGCATCATCACCACCGGCGTGGGCGCAAACGCCGACGTGCGTCTCGTTCGCGCCATGAACGACGCGCGCGCCGGCACGGTGAGCGTGCAGGCGGACGTGTTCGGCACGCCGGTGAGCTTCCTTGTCGGCACTGCCGGCGAACACATGGCGCGCAACGCCCTCATCGTGCTGGCGGTGGCGGAGGCGCTGGGGCTGGATCTGGCGCCGCTGATGCAGCGTTTGCGCGACATGCGCCCGCTGGCCGGGCGCGGGCGGCGCCATGTGCTGCATCTGCCGGGTGGCGAGGCGCTGCTGATAGATGAAAGCTACAACGCCAACCCCGCCAGCATGCGCGCCGCGCTGGCGGTGCTGGGCGAGCTGAAGCCGCGAGGCGGCGGGCGGCGCATCGCGGTGCTGGCGGACATGCTCGAGCTGGGCGAACGGGGGCCGGCGCTGCATGCCGGGCTGGCCGGGGCGGTGGCCGAAGCGCAAGTGGACATTCTGTGCACCGTGGGGCCGCTGATGGAGCATCTGCGCGCCGCCGTGCCGGCGCATCTGCGCGGGCCGCATGTCGCCGGGGCGGCGATGCTGGAGCCCTGGCTGAAAAAGACGCTGCGCCCCGGCGACGTGATCCTGTTCAAGGGGTCGAACGGCATGAAGCTGGGGGCGGTGGTGCACACTCTGGCCGAGGCCTTTGCACGGCGGGAAAATCTGGCCTAAAAGGCCGGTCAATGATTCACCGGAGGGAGCGGGCGCGACCATCGCGCCCCCGGATCGGGAAGAGGCCGCATGCTCTATCATCTGGCGCTGGCGCTGGGCGGCGACATTCCGGGCGTGAACGTGTTCCGCTATCTCACGTTCCGCTCCGGCATGGCCATTCTGCTGGCCCTGTTTCTGGTGTTCATGTTCGGCCCGCGGCTCATCGCCATGCTCCGGGTGCGCCAGGGCAAGGGCCAGCCCATCCGCGAAGACGGGCCGCAGAGCCACTTCTCCAAGCGCGGCACGCCCACCATGGGCGGGCTGATGATTCTGCTCAGCGTGCTCATCACCACGTTGCTGCTGGCCAACCTGGCCAATCCTTTCGTGTGGATGCTGCTGTTCGTGCTGCTGGGCTATGGCACCATCGGCTTCTACGACGACTACCTGAAGGTCACGAAGCAGAGTTCGGCGGGTTTTTCCGGCAAGGTGCGGTTGGCGCTGGAGTTCGCCATCGCGTTCATCGCGGTGTGGGTGTTCACCCGCGTCGGGCCGCCGGAACTGGCCGGCAAGCTGGCGGTGCCGTTCTTCAAGGACGTGCTCATCGATCTGGGGTGGTTCTATTATCTGTTCGCGGCGGTGGTCATCGTCGGCGCGGCCAACGCGGTGAACCTCACCGACGGGCTGGACGGGCTGGCCATCGTGCCGGTGATGATCGCATCCGCAAGCTTCGCCCTCATCGTCTATCTGGTGGGCAACAAGGTCTTTTCCGACTATTTGCAGATACACTATGTGCGCGGCGTCGGCGAAATGGCCATCATCGCCGGGGCCATCGTCGGCGCCGGTCTGGGCTTTCTGTGGTATAACGCGCCGCCGGCGCAGATCTTCATGGGCGACACCGGATCGCTGGCGCTCGGCGGGGCGCTGGGCGCCTTCGCGGTGGCGGCGAAGCACGAGCTGGTGCTGGCCATCATCGGCGGGCTGTTCGTGCTGGAGGCGGTGTCGGTCATCGTTCAGGTGATTTCCTTCAAGCTCACCGGCAAACGGGTGTTCCGCATGGCCCCGCTGCACCACCATTTCGAACAGAAGGGATGGAAGGAGGAAACCATCGTCATCCGCTTCTGGATCATCGCCGTGGTGCTGGCGCTCATCGGCCTGGCGACCCTGAAGCTGCGCTGATGTGCGCCGGGGCGGTCCGCCCGCCCCGGCGCTTTGCCCGTTGGCGCATGCTCATGCCGCCTTGGCGCCGCGGCCGAAGCGGGTGACGATCTCTTCCGCCAGCTTGCCGGTCACCTCCTGCAGGTGGTCGAAGGCCCAGGTGAAGCTGCCCACGCCGGCGGTGGCCGAGCGCAATTCGTTGATCAGCTCGCCCATCTCCATCTCCGGCATCAGCGCCTCCACCGTGTCCCAGCCCGGCCAGCCCTCACGCGGCTCGAAGCCCAGGATCTGCCCGCGGTGGCCGGTAATCAGCTGCACGATGCGCGAGGTGGCCTCCTGCGGCGTCTGCACCGTCACCTTCACGATGGGTTCCAGCAGCACCGGCTGGGCCTCCTTCATGGCCTCTTCCATGGCCAGTCTTGCGGCCATCTTGAACGCCAGCTCCGAGGAATCCACCGTGTGATAGCTGCCGTCTTCCAGGTTCACGGCGATATCCACCACCGGAAAGCCCAGCGGCCCCATCCTGTTGTATTCGATGACGCCCGCTTCCACCGCCGGGATGTATTGCTTCGGCACCACGCCGCCATGAATGGTTTCGGTGAACCGGAAGCCCTCGCCGCGCGCCAGCGGTTTGATTTCCAGGATCACGTCGCCGTATTGGCCGTGTCCGCCGGTCTGCTTCTTGTGCCGGCCGCGCGCCTTGGCGGGCTTGCGAATGGTTTCCTTGAAGGCGATGCTGCGCGGATGCGCATCCACCGTCACGCCGAACTTCTGTTTCAGCTTGTCGATGGCCACCCGCAGATGCATCTCGCCCTGGCCCCACAACACCAGTTCGCCGGTATCGAGATTGTGCTCCACCGCCAGCGAAGGATCCTCCTCGATGAGCTTCGCCAGCGCCTGGGAGAGCTTCACCTCGTCCTTGCTGTCCGGCACGGTGATGGCCAGGCCATAGACCGGCTGCGGCGGTTTCGGCGCCTCGATGGCCGGAATGGCCCCCTTGTCGGTGGCGAACGCCGTTCCCGGCGGCAGTCCCTCGGTGCGCGCCATGGCCGCCACGTCGCCGGCCTCCAGCGCCTTGCCCAGCTTCTTCGCCTCCTGCCCCATCATGCGGAACAGCCCGCCCACGCGCGCGTCTTCGCCATTGGCGCCGTGCACCGTCTCGCCCTCCTTCAGCGTGCCGGTGAACAGCCGCGCCAGGGTCATCTTGCCCTGTTGCAGGAAGAAGGCGGCCATCACGTAGCCGCTGGCGGTGTCGCTGTCCGGGTCGATGCCCAGCCGTTCGCAGGTGGCGCGCACGCCGGCCACGTCGTGGCGCAGCGATTTCATCAGCCGCAGAATGCCGTTCTCGTTTTTCGCCGAGCCGATCAGCACCGGAGTGATGAGCCCTTCGCGCATTTCCTGGCTCAAATCCTCGAAGACCTTTTCCGACGGCGGCTCCATGTCGGAAAGCAGCGCTTCGAGCAACTCGTCGTCATAATCGGCGAGTTTTTCCATCATCTCGAAGCGCGCTTCCTTTTCGCGTTCCGCCTCGTCCTGCGGAATGTCCACCACTTCCGCTTCCGCGTGTTCGCGGAAGATATAGGCCCGCTCCAGCGCCAGATCGATGGTGCCGATGGCGATGCCGTCCTTCCAGAGAGGGATCTGGCGCAGCACCAGCGGCTGTTGGGACACCGGCTGGAAGGCTTCCAGCATCTCGCGGATGGAGCCGGCCGCCACGTCGATCTTGTTCACGAACAACAGGCGCGGGATGTTCAGCTCGTCCAGTTGCTTCAGGATGGCCTGCAACGCCGGGGCGCGGGCCGGGTCTGGCTCCATGACCACCACCGCCGCGTCCACCGCCGGCAGCACCGGATGGCACAGGCCGGCGAATTCGCTGCTGCCCGGGCAGTCGATGAAGGTGTAGGTGTCGCCGAGGAACTCGCAAGAGGCGACATTCGTCTCCACCCCGCCATTGAACTGCCTGGCCACCGGCGAGGCGTCGCCCACCGCCGTTCCGGCCTGCGGGTCGCCCATGCGGGAAATGGCGCCGGTGCGGTGCAGGATGGCTTCCAGCAGCATGGTCTTGCCGCTGCCCTGCGGGCCGAGAATGGCGATGCATTTCGGCCCGCCCGATCTTCCGCCTGCTGCGTCGCTCATGCCTCATCCTCCCCTTGGCTTTTACCTGTCCCTTCGCGGCATTAAACCGCAGTGGGCGGGAGGGCACAAGGACAACGGTCAAGCAGGGTGACCCGACGCCGGGCAGGCGCCGTCATGGTCCGTTTCAGGCGACGATCCTGGCCCCCAGCGCGTTCCTGCCCGCTTTTGTCACCTCCACCTCCACCATCTCGCCGATGGCATGGCCCGCGCCCGGCACATGCACCGCCTGCAGCCACGGCGAACGCCCCACCAGTTGCCCCTCATGCCGGCCCGTGCCGGTGAGCAGCAAGGAGAAACGCCTGCCCAGGAAGCGCCGGTTGAAGGCCTGTTGCTGCTCGGCCAGCAGCGCCTGCAAGCGCGAGAGGCGCTCGGCCTTCACCTCCTCCGGCACCTGGTTGTCCATCTCCGCCGCCGGGGTGCCGGGCCGAGGCGAATAGCGGAAGGAATAGGCGTGCGCATATTGCACTTCGCGCACCAGCGCCAGCGTATCCGCGAACTCCGCCTCCGTCTCGCCGGGAAAGCCGACGATGAAATCGCCGGAGATGGCGATGTCTTCCCGCGCGGCGCGGATGCGCCCGATCAGCCGGATATAGTCTTCCGCCGTGTGCCTGCGGTTCATGGCCTTCAGGATGCGGTCGGAACCGGCCTGCACCGGCAGATGCAGATAGGGCATCAGCTTCTCGTTTTCGGCGAAGGCGGCGATCAGATCATCGTCCATGTCATTCGGGTGCGAGGTGGTGAAGCGCAGCCGCTGCAATCCGTCCATCCGCGCCAGCTCCTCAAGCAGTCGCGCCAGATTCCACGTCTCGCCGTCCAGCCCCTCGCCATGCCAGGCGTTCACGTTCTGGCCCAGGAGCGTGATCTCCTTCGCCCCCTTTGCCACCAGCCGTTCGGCTTCGCGGATGATGTCCGCCGCGGGCCGGGAATATTCCGCTCCGCGCGTGTAGGGCACCACGCAGAAGGTGCAGAACTTGTCGCAGCCCTCCTGCACGGCCAGGAAGGCGGTGGGCGGCACCGCGGGCGGGGCCTTGCTCTCCTGCTCCAGCTTCGCGAACTTGTCCTCGGCGGGAAAGTCGGTTTCCACCATGCCGCGCTCGCCGGCGTCCAGCCGGTCGATCAGCTCCGGCAGGCGCTGGATGCTCTGCGGGCCGAAGATGAAGTCGATGGCGGGAGCGCGCCTCAGCATCGCCTCGCCTTCGGCCTGCGCCACGCAGCCGGCCACCGCGATGGCCATGTCGCGGCCCTCCTCGCGCCGCCTGTCGCGCAGCACGCGCAGCCGCCCCAGCTCGGAATAGACCTTTTCCGCCGCCTTCTCGCGGATGTGGCAGGTGTTGAGAATGACCAGATCGGCCTCTTCCGGCGCGTTGGCGGGCGAAAAGCCCCGCGCCCGCAGCACGTCCACCATGCGCTCGCCGTCATAGACGTTCATCTGGCAGCCGAAGGCCTTCACGAACACCTTGCGCGCGGCCGGCCGCGACGAGGCATTCTGTTCGGCGATCCGTTGCGTTTGCATGCTCATTGTTCTTCCTCCTGCGGCAACAGCCCGGCGATGGCGGCGCGCAGCTCCTCCAGCCCCTGTTTCTTGCGGGCGGAGGTCACGTGAATTTCCGGGTGCGCGGCGGCGCGCCGTTGCAGCTGCGCAGCGGTGCGCCCGATGAGCCTTGCCAGCGCGTCCTGGCGCATCTTGTCCGCCTTGGTCAGCACGATCTGGTAGTTCACCGCCGTTTCGTCCAGCAGGTCCATGGCCATTTCGTCCTGCGGCTTGATGCCATGCCGCGCGTCCACGAGGATGAACACCCGGCGCAGGGCGGGGCGCCCGCGCAGATAGTCGCGCACCAGCGCCTGCCACTTCTTCACCAGCGATTTCGGCGCTTTCGCATAGCCATAGCCGGGCATGTCCACCAGCGCCATGCGGCCGTCGGCGAGGGTGAAATAGTTCAGTTCCCGCGTGCGCCCCGGCGTGTTGGAAACGCGCGCCACGTCCTTGCGATTGAACAGGGCGTTGATCAGCGAGGACTTGCCGACGTTGGAGCGCCCGGCGAAGGCCACCTCCGCCGCGAACGGCTCCGGCAACTGGCGCATGTCCGCCACGCCCATGAGGAACCGCGGCGGGCGTGCGAACAGCTGTCGCCCGGCCTCCAGCGCGGCGGCGCGCTCCTCCTCCGACAGCGCCGCCAGCGGCGTGTGCGCCCGCGCCCGGATGCGCTCCTCGGCGCGGGTCTTCTCCTCGCTTACGCCTTGCGGCTGAAGAACGCCAGGCTTTCCTTCAGGTTGTCCCACAGGTGGATCTCCGCGCCGTGCTTCTTCATGATGTAATACTGCTGGGCGAAGGACAGGATGTTGTTCCACGTCCAGTATAGCACCAGCCCGGCCGGGAACGGCGCCAGCAGGAAGGTGAAGAAGATCGGCATCAGGTCGAACAGCCGCCGCTGCATCGGATCGGGTGGCGGCGGGTTCAGCTTCATCTGCACCCACATGGTCAGGCCCATGATGAGCGGCAGCACGCCGATGTGCAGGAACGACGGCGGATCCCACGGAATCAGCCCGAACAGGGTGAAGATGTTCGTCGGATCGGGGGCCGAAAGGTCGCGAATCCAGCCGTAGAAGGGCTGGTGCCGCATGTCGATGGTGACGAACAGCACCTTGTAGAGGGCGAAGAAGATGGGGATCTGCACCATCATCGGCAGGCAGCCGGACATGGGCGAAACCTGGTGCTTGCGATACAGCTCCATGATCGCCTTCTGCTGCTGCATCGGGTCGTCCTTGTAGAGCTCGCGCAGACGCATCATCTCCGGTTGCAGCTTCTTCATCGCCGCCATGGAGGCGTAGGACTTGTTCGACAGCGGGAACAGCACCAGCTTGATGATCACCGTCGCCGCCAGGATCGCCAGCCCGTAGTTGCCGAGGAACAGATAGAGATAGTGCAGCAGCCAGAACATGGGCTTGGTGATGAAATAGAACCAGCCCCAGTCGATGAGCAGCTCGAAACGGTCGATGCCGTATTTCTTCTCGTAGCCATCCACCAGCGCCACTTCCTTGGCCCCGGCGAAGACGCGCGTCTGCGCGCCGGCCTTGCCGCCGGCGGGCACCGTCAGCCCGGCCTTGTGCATGAAGTCGGCCTGGTAGGCGTTGCCGGCGCCCCGTTTCAGATACAGGAAGCGGCCCAGAATGGTTTCCGACTGTTTCGCCGGAACGACGGTGACGGCCCAGTATTTGTCGGTGATGCCCAGCCAGCCGCCCTTCGAATCGAGCTGGATGAGGCCGTCGTCGTCCTTGCGGATGTCCTTGTAGGTCACTTCCTGCAAATCGCCGCCCAGCACGCCGACGAGCCCCTCGTGCAGGATATAGAAGGTGGTGTGCTTTGGCTCGCCGGTCCGCTGCACCCGGGCGTAGGGAAACAGGGTGACGGGCTTGTCCGTGCGGTTTTCCACCTCCTGGGTGACGGTGAACATGTAGTGTTCGTCCACCGCGAAGGTGCGGCGGAAGATCAGCCCCTGTCCGTTGTCCCACACCAGGGTGACGGGGCTGTTCACGGCCAGCTTGTCGCCTTTTTCGACCTTCCAGACGGTATTCGCCCTCGGCACCTTCATCTCGCCATTGGCCGGCGGCGCCCAGCCGGTTTCGGCGAAATAGGCGTTCGGCGCGCCTTCGGGATTCAGCAGCACGATGTTGGGGCTGTCCGGCTCCACGGACACGCGATATTTCTTCAGGATCAGGTCGTCGATGCGCCCGCCCCTGAGGTTGATGGAGCCTTTCAGACTGGGCGTGTCGATGGGCACGCGGGGGGTTGCGGCCAATGCCTGCTCGCGGGTGATGACCTTGGTTGGCGTGGCCGCCCCCGGCACGGCCGGCGCGGCGGAAGGCGCGGCCTTGGGGATTTCGCCGCCGCCGGAGGACGCGCCTGCGGAGGTCGCCGCCTGCTGTTGTGCCGCAACCGGGGTTTCCGGCGGCGGCGCCTTCTTCGGCTTGGGCGCGAAGAACATCTGCCAGCCGATGATGATGGCGAGAGACAGCGCGATGGCGATGATGAAATTGCGCTGTTCGTCTTTCATGAACCAGCCCCTGCTTTATGCTGATGGTTGCGCCCACCGCCCCGGCCGCGGCGAGGACGGGAGGCGTGCCCCTTGCCCGCGTTGAGCCTTGTCAATGCGTTGCGCACTTGTTGCATTAGCGTGGCAAAATCGCAAGTGGCCGTATTTTCGCGGGCGATGAAAACATAGTCATGGCCGGGCCTGAGCAGATCGCGTGGCAACAGTCGCACGGCTTCGCGCAGGCGGCGTCGCGCGCGGTTGCGCACCACCGCCTTGCCAATGCGTTTCGTCACGGTGAAGCCGACGCGCGCCGGGTCGTCGTCGCCGCGCGCGCGCATCTGCACCACCACGCACGGCATGGGCCGAAACACCGCCCGTGCCGCGGCCAGGAACTCACGGCGCTTGCGCAAGGTCGGTGGCAATGCGCCATGCTTGTGATTGTCAGCGGGCATGATGCATCACGCCCCGGCCGGCAACAGGGCGGCCAGCCGAAGGCTCACGCGGAAAGGCGCTTTCTGCCCTTCGCGCGGCGGCGGGCCAGAACCTTGCGGCCACCACGGGTGGCCATGCGGGCGCGAAACCCGTGACGGCGCTTGCGCACGAGGCGGCTCGGCTGAAAGGTGCGTTTCATCGTTCAGGCTCCCATGAAATTGCAACGCCGCCCGCGCCCCGCCGGCGGGCGGCCCATGTTCCGCTGGCCGGCTTATACCCGCGGCGAGGCGGTTTCGTCAATGCGCAGGGGGCGGATGTTTGTCGGTGGACGCCCGTGCCGCGGGCTGTTATGTGATGGGCGCAAACAGGAGATCGTGCATTCATGCCTGAATTGCTGCTGGAGCTGTTTTCCGAGGAAATTCCCGCCCGCATGCAGAAGCGCGCGGCGGACGACCTGAAGCGTCTCGTCACCGAGGGATTGCGCGAGGCCGGTCTGGAGATCGGCGCGGCGCGCACTTTCGCCGGCCCCAGGCGGCTGGCGCTGGTGGTTCGGAACGTGCCCCTGTCCACCCCCGACGTGGTGGAGGAACGCCGCGGCCCGCGGGTGGACGCGCCGGAGAAGGCCATCGAGGGCTTTTTGCGCGCCACCGGGCTGACGCTGGAACAGTGCGAGATCGTGGACGACCCGAAGAAGGGGCCGTATTACGTCGCCCGCTTCGAGAAACCCGGCCGCCCGACGGCCGAAGTGCTGGCCGAACTGGTGCCGGAGGTCATTCGCCGCTTTCCCTGGCCCAAGGCCATGCGCTGGGGCGCGCGCAAGCTGAAATGGGTGCGCCCGCTGCATTCCATCCTCTGCCTGCTGGATGGCGCGGTGGTGCCCTTCGACATCGAGGGCATCGCCAGCGGCGATGCCACCCGCGGCCACCGTTTCATGGCCCCGGAGCCGTTCACCGTCTCCTCCGCCGCCGAATACGAGGAGAAGCTGCGCGCGCATTACGTGATCCCCGATCATGGCGAGCGCGCCGCCATCATCCTCGCCCGCGCCGAGGCGCTGGCGAAACAGGCGGGGCTGGAGCTGGTGGAAGACCCCGGCCTGGTTCAGGAAACCGCCGGCCTGGTGGAATGGCCGGTGGTGCTCATGGGCAGCTTCGACGAAGGCTTTCTCGACGTGCCGGAAGAAGTCATCGTCACCGCCATCCGCGTGCATCAGAAATGCTTCGCCCTGCGCCATCCGGAGCAGGACGGTGGCAGGCTCGCCAACCGCTATCTGCTGGTGGCCAACATCGAGGCGGCGGACGAGGGGGCGGCCATCATCGAGGGCAACAACCGGGTCATCGCCGCGCGCCTCTCCGACGCCCGCTTCTTCTGGGAGCAGGATCTGGCCACGCCGCTCATCGACCGCGTGGAAGAGCTGGACGCCATCACCTTCCACGCCAAACTCGGGTCGCAGGGCGAGCGCGTGCGCCGCATGGAAGCGCTGGCCCGCGACATCGCGCCCTTCGTCGACGCCGACGAGGAGGAGGCGGCGCTGGCCGCGCGCCTGTCCAAGGCCGATCTGGTGACCGAGATGGTCGGCGAGTTTCCGGAGCTGCAGGGCGTCATGGGTTATTATTACGCGAAGAAGTCCTGCGTGCCGGAACACATCGCCCGCGCCATCGCCGATCATTACAAACCGCGCGGGGCGGGTGACGACGTGCCGCGCGAACCGGTTGCCATCGCCGTGGCGCTCGCCGACCGCATCGACATGCTGGCCGGTTTCTGGGCGGCGGGCGAAAAGCCCACCGGCTCGCGTGATCCCTTCGCCCTGCGCCGCGCCGCCCTGGGGCTGATCCGCACGGTGCTTGCGAACCGCATCCGCCTGCCGCTGGCCGCCTTCATCGAGCAGCAGGTGCGCACTTCCCCGGCCTTCTCCGGCGGCGACGAGGAGGCGGCGGAGATCACCCGCGATCTGCTGTCCTTCATCCGCGACCGGTTGAAAATTCACCTGCGCGAGGAAGGCCACCGCCACGACCTGCTGGACGCGGTGCTTGCCGCCGGCGAGCAGGACGACCTGCTGCTCATCCTGCTGCGCCTGCAGGCGCTGGAACGCTTCCTTGACACGGAGGACGGCGCCAACCTGCTGGCGGGCATCAAGCGGGCGCTGAACATCCTGAAAATCGAGGAAAAGAAGGACAAGCGCACATATAAAGGCCCGCCCAACGCGCAATTGCTGGTGCAGGCCGAGGAAAAGGCGCTGGCCTCCGCCATCGGCCGCGCCCGGGCGCAGGTGGAAAAGGCCATCAAGGCGGAGGACTACGAGGCCGCTCTGGCCGCGCTGGCGAAGCTGCGCGCGCCGGTGGACGCCTTCTTCGAGCGGGTGACGGTGAACGCGGAGGATCCCACCTTTCGCGAAAACCGCCTGAAGCTGCTCTCCGACATGCGCCGGGCCGTGCGCCTCATCGCCGATTTTTCGAAGATCGAGGGGTAGGGGCTGCGACGGAATGCATCCCGGCCATGGCTTGCCGGACGCCGGCATCCTGCCTATGCTGCGCGCAAGACCGCACCCGGGAGCATGCAGGCAGGAGAGTATATCGTGAGTAACGTCGTGCCCTTCGACAGCCCGTCTCCGCAACCGCAACCGGCGTCCTTGCAGCCGCTGCTGGACATCACCGCCGGCGACATGGAGAAGATCAACCGGATCATCTATTCCTACGCGGAAGCCCATGTGGAGCTGATCCCGAAGCTGGCGGGCCACCTCATCAACTCCGGCGGCAAGCGCCTGCGCCCGATGATCACCATCGCCGCGGCGCGGCTGTTCGACTATGAAGGCGAAACGCACGTGAAGATCGCCTGCGCGGTGGAGTTTCTGCACACCGCCACCCTGCTGCATGACGATGTGGTGGACGAGAGCGACGAGCGCCGCGGCCGCAAGGCGGCGCGGCTCATCTGGGGCAATCAGGCCACGGTGCTGGTGGGGGATTATCTGCTGGCCCAGTGCTTCCGCATGATGGTGGAGACGGAGAATCTCACCGCCCTGCACATCATGTCCGCGGCCGCCGCCGACATCGCCGAGGGCGAGGTGTTCCAGCTCACCTTGCAGAACAACGTCGCCACCACCGAAGACGACTACATGCAGATGATCGAGTGGAAGACCGCCACCCTGTTCGCCGCCGCCGCCGAGCTGGGGGCGGTGGTGGCCGACCGGCCGGCGGAAGAACAGGCGGCGTTGCGTTCCTTCGGCCGCAATCTTGGCATCGCCTTTCAGCTGGTGGACGACGCGCTGGACTATGGCGGCTCTTCTTCCCGCATGGGCAAGAAGGTGGGCGACGATTTTCGCGAGGGCAAGATCACCCTTCCCGTTGTGCTGGCCTGGCGCCGGGGGAACGACGAGGAGCGCGCCTTCTGGCAGCGTGTCATCGAAAGGCGCGATCAGCGCGAGGGCGACCTGGAACACGCCCTGGGCCTGATGAAGAAGCACGATGCGCTTGCCGACA
>JALVFB010000002.1 GCA_027030295.1 Hyphomicrobiales bacterium | reverse complement strand
GGGAGGGGGAGCGGGGAGGGCCGGTCGGACACGGACTTGAGAATCCGGTGGTTGGGCGGGGGCGCGGAGCTTCTGCGCGGTCGCGCCTCAGCGCAAAAAATCAAGGCCCTCTCCCCCACCCGACCACTCGAACCCCACAATCTGGGTGGTCGGGTGGGGGAGAGGGCCGGCGCGAGCGCTTCGGCGCAAGAAATGGTGCGGGCGGAGGGACTCGAACCCTCACGGGCCTTGGCCCTGCGGATTTTAAGTCCGCTGCGTCTACCGGTTCCGCCACGCCCGCCCGTTGCATGCCATCCGGCGGCTTCTTCACCTCTCGCCGGATGCAAATCCCTGTGTTATGGTGCGGCACACGCATGGCCGGCGGAAAATAGTCATGCAACAAACCCACCCACCAGACAAGAACAGGGGGGAGACAAGAAATGGTGGACAGGCAACCCAACCTGCAGGATACGTTCCTCAATCACATCCGCAAGAACAAGGTGCCGGTCACGGTATTTCTGGTCAATGGCGTGAAGTTGCAAGGCGTGATCACCTGGTTCGACAATTTCTGCGTCCTGCTGAAACGCGACGGCCACCCGCAGCTCGTTTACAAGCACGCCATCTCGACGGTGATGCCGCAAACTCCCATATCCCTGCACGAGGAAAGCGGCGAGGAATGAACGGCGGAAGGCCGCGCTTCCGCCCGGAGTGAGGCCGAATGAGCAAGAAATCCCGGCGGCGCAGGCAGGCGGCGCGCAATGAAATCGTCTTTCAGGTGGAAGAGAGAAAGCCCACGCGCGCCTTCGTCGTCCACCCCGCCCCGCAGACGCCACGCACGGACGAATCGCCAACGCCCGCGGCCATCCCGCGCACGCCGGAACGGCAACTGGAAGAGGCCCTGTCGCTGGCCGCGGCCATCGACCTGGATGTGCGTGGCCAGGCCATCGCCACCGTGCGCAAGGTTTCGCCCGCCACCCTGTTCGGCCCCGGCAAGGTGGAGGAGCTGGCCGCCGACATCGAAGCGGCCGAAGCCGGGCTGGTGATCGTGAACACCCACCTTTCCCCCGGTCAGCAACGCAACCTGGAAAGAGCGTGGAACGCCAAGGTGCTGGATCGCACCGGCCTGATTCTGGAAATCTTCGGCCGCCGCGCCAGCACCAGGGAAGGCCGCCTGCAGGTGGAGCTGGCGCATCTGGAATATCAGCGCACCCGCCTGGTGCGTTCGTGGACGCACCTGGAGCGCCAGCGCGGCGGCGCCGGTTTCATGGGCGGCCCCGGCGAAACCCAGCTGGAGATCGACCGCCGCATCCTGAAGCAGCGCATATCCCGCATCCGCCGCCAGCTGGAAGACGTGAAACGCACCCGCGAGCTGCACCGCAAGACCCGGCGCAAGACACCCTGGCCCATCGTCGCGCTGGCCGGCTACACCAATACCGGCAAGTCCACCCTTTTCAACCGCCTCACCCGCTCGGACGTGCTGGCGAAGGATCAGCTGTTCGCCACGCTGGACCCCACCATGCGGCTCATCCGCCTGCCCTCGGGCCGCGAGGTGGTGCTGTCCGACACCGTGGGCTTCATCTCCGATCTGCCCACGGCCCTGGTGGCAGCCTTCCGCGCCACGCTGGAGGAGGTGGTGGAGGCCGACCTGATCCTGCACGTGCGCGACATGCGCGATCCGAACGAGGCGGAGGCGCAGGCGCAGGACGTGAAACAGGTGCTGGCCGAACTGGGCATTGGCGAGGACCGGCCCGTCATCGAGGTGTGGAACAAGGCCGACCTGTGGGATGAACACCAGCGCGCCTCGCTCGTGAATCGCGCCGCCAAACGCGCGAACGTGGTCATCACCTCCGCCCTCACCGGCGAGGGGCTGGACACCCTGCGGGCGCTGCTGGCGGAGAAGCTGGCGGAACGCACCGTCGTGCGCCGCCTCCACCTGTCGCACGCGCAAGGCGAAGACCTGGCATGGTGCTATCGGCATGCCGAGGTGCTGGCGCGCGAGGATGACGAGGCGGGCGCGACGCTCATCCTGCGCCTGGCCCCGGCGGAACTGTCCCGCGCCGAGAAACGTTTCGGCTTGCGGCTGGAGGAGGCGCCGCCGACCACCGTGGCGCGCGCAGCGGAATGATGGCCACGTCCGGTTGACGCCGCGCCATGCGCCCGTTAGCGGTAATTGGCGCATCCGTCATGCCGGGCATGAGCATTCGGAAACGCCCAGGGGAGGAGAGAAACGAGCATGAAGGGTTTCCTGATGGACATGATGAGCGCCATGATGCCGTTCATGAAACCGCTCGTCTGGACGGCATTGGCCGCATTCATCATCGGTCTTGTCCTGGCTTTCGCGGGAGGCACATCCACGCGCGCCCTGGCGCGCTTCGCCCGCCGGGTCGTGCTCGCCATCGGCATCTTTTTCGTGGTGGCGCAGCTCATGGGCCTGTGGCTGGGCGCGCAGCCATCCATCAACTTCGGCGACCCGCGCAAATTCGAATTCATTCTCGTGCCGTTCTGGCAGCTCGGGCTGGCGGCGCTGGCCGGCGCCTTCGTCATGCGGCTGGCCACCCGCAACAGGGCCTGAAGCAAGCCACGACCAAACAGGAAAGAGCCGGCCGGATGGCCGGCTCTCCCGGTCGCGAAACCGTATTGACAGGCTCACTTCACGCGCACGAAGGTGCCCGTCGCGCAGGCGCCGGAATCGGTGCAGCCGTCCAGTTTCCACGAATCCTTGTCCGGCATGGACATCTTGGTGTTGTAGATCATGCCGTTGGCGGGATGCTTCACCTTGCCGACGAAATGATCGCCATCCTGCTTGATCGGCGACATGACCATCTCCATGCCCACGTTCTTGGGCCCGGAAGCCACCTTGCAGGAAATGCCGTTCGGCCCGCCCTTGGCGCATTCCACCACGAAATCCTGCCACTTCCATTTGCCGACCATGTCGTCCACGGAAGCCGCCAGCGCCGCCCCGGCAACCATGCCGGCCGCCACCGCGCCCAGCGCCAGAGTCGCAATCTTTTTCATGATCTCTCCTCCTTCCGATTGTTTTCACTACTCCCCTCTCCCACCGAAGCGGGAAAGCGGATGACATTATATACGATATTCCGAATATGGGAATATTGTGATGCGAAAAAGGCCTTACCGTGCCGATTGCCGGGCCTGGAGCCACGTGGTCAGTTCAACCGCGCCAGAAACACCTTCATGTTGTTGTCGCTTTCACGCAGGATTCGGCGAAACTGGCTGCGCAGCATCTGCGCCACCCACACGCCGCGCACGTTCACGTCCACGATGCGCCCGCCACGCAGTTTCCAGATGACCTTTTCACCCTGCGGAAGCAGCCTCGTCACCACCCGCCCGGAGTTGCACCGCAGAATCTCCAGCCGCTTGCCATGCACATACCCGGCCAGTTGCGTCAGCTTGCGCACCGCATAGGCATTGGCGCGCCGGTAATATTGCATGCGCTGTTTTCCCTTGAGCTTGCGGATGCTGCGGCCCAGCGCGAAATTCATCACCCGCCGCATGTCCACATGGCGCTTCAGGGCGCGCCGCAAGGCCGCGCCGGAGCCCATCCTGCCCGCACGCATGAAATCATGCGCCGCGTTCCGCACCCGCACGCCCGCCGCGCAACTGGCCCGCGCATTCTCGGGAAGGAAGGAAAAAACCAACAGAAACAAGAAGATCGCGGACGCGAAAGCATACATCCTGCCGCCCATGATGCCTCCTCCCGATGCATGCCGTGCCCCAAACACCCACCCGTCAAGCTGCATTCTAGCATAATTTGAATCAAAATCATCCCGTATCTTGCGCGTGTCATCATCATGGTGTGCCTTGACATGGCACGCCCGCTGCTCCAAACCCTTCGGAAGATATAAAGATATCCTTATATGCTTGGCGGCCACCATGACCTCACTATCGAAAACCCTCGCCAGCCGGCCTGACGATGCAAGGCCCGTCGTTTCGCTGGAGGTGTTTCCGGCGAAGGACGATGCCGGGCTGGCGGCGCTGACCGACCTGGCGCGCCGGCTGGCCCCCTTCCGGCCAGAGTTCATCTCGGTGACCTATGGCGCCGGCGGCTCCAGCCGCGACCGCACCCTGGCCACCATCGAGGCGCTGAGACGCGCCACGGCCATTCCCGTCGCGGCCCACCTGACCGTGGTCGGCGCCAGCCGCGAGGAGACGATGCGCGTGGCGGAGCGTTTCCGCGCCGCCGGCGTGAATCACATCGTCGCCCTGCGCGGCGATCCGCCGGATGGCGAATCGCGCTTCCGGCCGCACGCGGAAGGCTTCGCCAACGCCGCCGAGCTGGTCGCCGCCCTGCGCGCGCGCTGGCCGGATGTGCGCATTTCCGTGGCCGCCTACCCGGAAACGCATCCCGATTCGCCCTCCCGCGAAGCCGATCTCGCCAACCTGAAGGCCAAGTTCGAGGCCGGCGCCGACGAGGCGCTGACGCAATTCTTCTTCGACAACGACCTGTTCGCGGACTTCCTGGAACAGGCGCAGGCCGCCGGCGTCACCGGCCCCATTCATCCGGGCGTCATGCTCATCCCCAACTTCTTTCAGGTGCGGAATTTCGCCGAGCGCTGCCAGGCTTCCGTGCCGGAATGGCTGAAGCGGCGCTTCGCCGGGCTGAAGGGGAAGAAGGACAGGGATTCGCTCACGGTGCATCGCATGCTGGCCGCCGCCGTCGCCGTGGAGCAGGTGCTGGATCTGGCGGCGCGCGGCGTGCGCCATTTCCACCTCTACACCATGAACCGCCCCCACCTGGCCGAGGCCGTGTGCCGAACGCTCAAGGGTGGCCCGCACGGCGAAAGCTGAAACATGGGCGGATTGCGGACCTTCCGCCCCCCGCCCTACACGTCGAAATCATCTGTATTCATCCGAGGTATGAGGCAAGCATCATGACCAGAACCATCGTCGCTTCCGCCACCAGGGAGCACGTGATCGGCTTCGATCAGCCCTTCACCATCATCGGCGAGCGCATCAACCCCACCAACCGCCCTAAGTTCGCCGCCGAGCTGGAACAGGGCGTCTTCGACACCGTGAAGCGCGACGCCATCCGCCAGACCGAGGCCGGCGCCCACATTCTGGACGTGAACGCCGGCATCGCCGCCGTCGATCCCAACGAAACCGAACCGCCGCTCTTGCGCGCGGCGGTGGAAGCGGTGCAGGAGGTTTCCGACCTGCCCCTGTGCATCGACAGCTCCGTCACCGCGGCGCTGGCCGCGGCGCTGGAGGTGGCAAAGGGCCGGCCGCTGGTGAACTCCGTCACCGGCGAGGAGGAAAAGCTGGAAAGCGTCCTGCCGCTGGTGAAGAAGCACGACGTGCCGGTGGTCGCCATCTGCAACGACGAGACGGGCATTTCGGAAGACCCGGAGGTGCGCTTCGCCGTTGCCAGAAAGATCGTCGAGCGCGCCGCCGATCACGGCATTCCGGCGCACGACATCGTGGTCGATCCGCTGGTCATGCCCATCGGCGCCGTGAACACGGCCGGCGTGCAGGTGTTCCGGCTGGTGCGGCGCCTGCGCGAGGAGCTGGGGGTGAACACCACCTGCGGCGCCTCCAACATCGGCTTCGGCATGCCCAATCGCCGCGTGCTCACGGCCTGTTTCATCGCCACCGCCGCCTCCCACGGCATGACCTCGGCCATCATGAATCCGTTGCACGAAGAGGACATGACCGCCGTGCTCGCCGCCGATCTGCTCAATGGCCACGATCCGGACAGCCAGCGCTGGACGGCGAAGTTCCGCGCCCCCGCGCCCGGCGGAGAGGACGGCGAGGGCGGCCGCCGCGGACGCCGCCGCCGGCGCCGCCGCGGCTGATGCAATGGAAGAAGCATGAGCGAGAGGCCCGCGAAGAAGGACACACGAAACGCCGCCACCGGCCGGGAGTCGGTGCGGGTGCTTTTCCTGCCCTCCGGGCGGCGCGGCGAGGTGGCGTGTGGCGAAACCCTGCTCGCCGCGGCCCGCCGGCTGGGCGCGGACGTGGACTCCGCCTGTGGCGGGCGCGCCATTTGCGGGCGCTGCCAGGTGCTGATTCAATCCGGCAACTTCTCGAAGGAAGGCATTGAATCCTCGCCGGAACACGTCACGCCCCCGACACAGGCGGAAGAGAAATACGACCGCTTGCGCGGCCTGAAG
>JALVFB010000001.1 GCA_027030295.1 Hyphomicrobiales bacterium | reverse complement strand
CTGCTGCGCTTCGGTGATCGTATCGCCCAGCGCCGTGACGTTCAGCACCCTGCCACCGGCGGCGATGAGCTCGCCCGCCTCGTTGCGCGCGGTGCCGGCGTGAAACACCTTCACCAGCGGGTCTTCCTCCGCCCGCTCCACACCCGAAATCACGCTGCCCTTCTCATAAGCCCCCGGATAGCCCTGCGTGGCCATGACCACGGTCAGCGCCGCCTTCTCCGACCATTGCGCCACGCCACCGGCGAGATCGTGCTCCACGGTGGCCTGCATCAGCTCCACGAGGTCGGAATCGAGCCGCATCATCAGCGGCTGGCATTCCGGGTCGCCGAAGCGCACGTTGTATTCCACCAGCTTCGGGCCTTCCGTGGTCATCATCAGCCCGGCGTAGAGCACGCCCACATACGGCGTCCCGCGTTCCTTCATGGCCCGCACCGTGGGCAGGACGATGCGCTCCATCACCTGCTGCTCGGCTTCCCGACTCAACACCGGCGCCGGCGTATAGGCCCCCATGCCGCCGGTGTTCGGCCCCGTATCGCCATCGAAGGCGCGCTTGTGATCCTGCGCGCCGGCCAGGGCCAATACGTTCTCGCCGTCGCACAGGGCGAAGAAGGAGGCCTCCTCGCCCTCCATCTTCTCTTCCAGCACCACCTTCGCCCCGGCCGCGCCGAAAGCCCCGCCGAAGATGTCGCGAATGGCCGCCTCCGCCGTGGCCGCGTCGTCGGCCACCACCACGCCCTTGCCGGCGGCCAGCCCGTCGGCCTTCACCACGATGGGCGCGCCGTGTTTCTCCAGATACGCCAGCGCCGCCGCCTCGTCCCCGAAGGTGGCGGTTTCAGGCCCAGGAATGCCGTAATCGCGGCAGATGGCGCGGGTGAAGCTCTTCGAGCCTTCCAGCATCGCCGCCTCCCGGCCCGGCCCGAACACGGCAATGCCCTCCTCGCGCAGAAAGTCGGCCATGCCGGCCACCAGCGGCGCCTCCGGCCCCACCACGACCAGCTTCACATCGTTCTCCTTGCAGAAGCGCGCCAGGGCGGCGAAGTCGTCCACGTCCAGCGCCACGCACTCGGCTTCCTCGCAGATGCCGGCGTTGCCCGGCGCGCAGAACAGCGTGTGGCACAGCGGGCTTTGCGCCATTTTCCACGCCAGCGCGTGCTCGCGCCCGCCGGAACCGATGAGCAGGATGTTCATCGCGCACCCCTTCTCCGAATGGTCATCCGTCGCGGCCTTTCTTTCACACCTCTTCCGCGCTGGCAAGACGGCGGCCGAAGCGGCGGCGCAGCCGCTCGATGCCGTTTTCCAGCAGCGAATAGGCCGCCGGCACCACCAGCAGGGTGAGCAGCGTGGAGGAGATCATGCCGCCGACGATGGCCACCGCCAGCGGGGCGTTGGTGTCCGCCCCCGCGCCGTAGCCCAACGCCACCGGGGTCATGGCGGCGATGATGGCGGCGGAGGTCATCAACACCGGCCGCATGCGGATGGGGCATGCGTGCTCCAGCGCCTCGTTCACGCCCATGCCGCGGGCGCGCATCTGGTTGGTGAACTCGATGAGCAGGATGGAGTTCTTGGCCACCAGCCCCATCAGCAGCACCAGCCCGATCATGGAGAAGATGTTCAGCCCCATGCCCGCCAGCCACAACGCGGCGATGCCGCCGGTGATGGCCAGCGGCTGCGCCAGCATCAGCACCAGCGGTTGCAGAAACGAATTGAACTGGCTGGCCAGCACCATGTAGACGAGGAGGATGGCGGTGACGAAGGCGAAGACGATGTAGTTGATGGTGCGGCCGAACTCCTCCGCGCGGCCGACCATGCGCACCCGATAACCGGCGGGCAGGATTTTCGCCGCCTCCGCCTTCACGATGGCCACCCCCTCGCCCAGCGAAACCCTGGGCGTGCTGAAGAAAGGCGCCGAATAGGCGAGATCGAAACGGGTGATTTCCGCCGGCCCCAACCCCGGCTTCAACCGCGCCACCGCACCCAGCGGCACCAGCCTGCCCCGCATGGTGCGCAGGTAGATCGCCGAGAGGTCGGAAACCGTGCGGATCTGCCCCGGCAGCGCCTTCAGCCGGATGTCGTAGCGCTCGCCGTCGCCGGGATCGTCGTTGTATTTTGCCACGTCATGACCGCCGACGATGATGTTCAGCGCCAGCGCCACATCGCGCGGAGCAAGCCCCACCTGCGCGGCGCGGGCGCGGTCGATCACCGGCGCCAGCTGCGGACGGTCCAGTTGCAGATCCAGGTCCACCTGCCCCAGCTCCGGGCGTTGCAGCAGGCGTTTCAGCAGCCGTTGGCTCAGCGCCGCCGTCTTGTCCAGGTTCGGCCCCGTCAGGACGAACTGCAACGGCTCGCCGCGCTGGCCGCCCACCACCGGCACCGGCGCCGGAAACGCCCTGATTCCGGGAATGGTGGCCAGCTCCTCGCGCAGCTGGTCGATTATGGCATACATGTGCCGCCGCCGCTCCTCGCGCGGTTTCAGGCGCACATGGATGATGCCGCGGTTCACCTGCCCCGTCACGCCCGTGCCGATGGTCGAGAGATAGTCGGCGATTTCATCATGCCGGCGCAGCACCTTTTCCACCTCCCGCAGGCGCCCGTCCGTATAGGCCAGCGACGAGCCGAGCGGCGTCTTGAAACTGACGATGAAGCGTCCCTCGTCTTCCTTCGGCAGGAACCCCTTGCCCATCTGCCCAAGCATCGGCCCCACCGGCAGCAGGGAAAGCGCGGCGAGGAGCAGCACCAGCCAGCGCCGGCGCAGGCCCGCGCGCAACAGGAAGACGTAGCCCTTCTCCAGCGCCTGAAAGGTCGCTTCCAGCAAATGATAGAGTCGCCCGTGGGTGTCGCCAGCGCGCAGCCAGCGGGCGCACAGCATGGGCGTCAGCGTCAGCGCCACGAACAGCGAGGTGAGCACGCCGAAGGTCACCACCACCCCGAAGGAGCGGAAGAAGCGGCCTATGATGCCGCCCATGAACACCACCGGCGCGAAAATGGACACCAGCGTGAAAGTGGCGGCCATGACCGCCACCAGCACTTCGTTGCCGCCCCGCGCCGCCGCCTCCTCCGGCGTCGCTTCCAGCTTCTCCTCCATGTGGCGGTAGATGTTTTCCAGCACCACGATGGCATCGTCCACCACCACGCCGATGAGCAGCAACAGCGCCAGCAGGGTGAGCGAGTTGAAGGTGTAGCCGAAGAAATACATCACCGCCACCGCGCCCAGCAGCGAGACGGGAATGGCCGCCGCGATGATGAGCGTGGCGCGGAAACTCTTGAGAAACAGCCAGACGATGAGCGCGGTAAGCACCGTGCCCAGCACCAGGTGCTCTTCCAGCGCCCGCACCAGCGTCAGAATCAGCGAGGATTCATCGGTGGCGATGGAGATTTTCATCCCCGCCGGCAGCGTGGGCGCGATCTCCTCGCGCAGCCGCTTCTTCACCCGCTCGATGACGGCGACCGCGTTGCTGCCCTTCACCTTCACCACGCCCAGCGCGATGGTGGGCCGGTCGTTGTAGCGCGCCAGCTTGCGCGCGTCGTCCAGCCCGTCATGCACGCGGCCGATATCGGAAAGGCGCACCGGCGCGCCATTGCGCCAGGCGACGATGAGGTTTTTCAGTCTCTCCGGATCGTGATATTCCAGGTCCAGCTTGATCAGCAGCTCCGTCTCGTCGCCGACGATCTGCCCGCCCGGCATCTGCAAGTGGCGGGTGGCGAAGGCCCGCAGCACGTCCTGCACCGCGATGCCGTGCGCGGCCATGCGGAAGATGTCCAGATCGACGCGGATGGCGCGCTCGCGCTGCCCGCCGATCTTCACCTCGCCGACGCCGCCGATGTTCTCCAGCCGCTTTTTCAGCACCCGCCGGGCATAGAGGCTGAGGTCCTTGAGCGTGCGATTTTCGCCCGTCAGCGCCAGCCACAGCACGGGAAAGGCGCCGAACTCCACCTTCTGCACCGCCGGCGTGCTGGCATCATCGGGCAACCGATCGACGATCTGGCTGATTTTCGCCTGCACTTCGTTGAACGCGACATCCACGTCCTTGGTCAGCTCGAATTGCACCACCACCACCGAGGCATTGGGCAACGAACGCGAGAAGATGTGACGGATGTCCGGCACCGAGTTGACCGCCGTCTCGACGATGTTGGTGACGCTGGCGTCCACGACCTCCGGGCTGGCGCCGGGCAAGGTGGTGACCACCGAGATCATCGGAAACTCGATGTCGGGATAACGATCCACCCCCATGCGGCTGAAACTGATGACGCCGAACAGCACGATGACCGCGCTCAGCATGGCGGCGAACACATGGTGGCGGATGAACAGGCGGATGAGAGCCTTCATGTGCGTTCACTCCCCGCATTGCGCACCTTCACCCGCATGCCGTCCCGCAGGAAGCCGGCGCCATCCACCACGATGGTTTCCCCGGCCTTCAGCCCGGCGCGTATCTCCACCATGCCGTCGATTTTCAGTCCCACCTTCACCGGGCGTTCGCGCACCTTCGCACCATCGAGCACGTAAACCACGTATCCGCGCGGGCGCAGCACCACCGCCGTCGCCGGAACCACCACGGCGTTCTCGTGTGCCGCCACCAGCACCCGCGCGGTGATGCTGCCCCCCGGGCGCAGGCCCTTCGCTTCCGCATCGTCGATGTCCACCAGCACCGTCAGCGCATGCGAGGCCGGGTCGGCCGCCGGCAGCACCGCCAGCACCTTTTCGTCAATCTCCACCGGCGGCTCCGCCGGCCAGCGCAATTTCACCGGCAAGCCGGGCTTCAGCAAGGGCGCCAGCGTCTCCGCATACGGCAGCCGCGCCCGCAGCCGGGAGAGATCCACCAGCACGAAGGCCAGCCTTCCCGTGCCGATGAAATCACCGGGCGAAACGTTCCTCGACTGAACAACACCGTCGATGGGGCTGCGGATGACGGTCTTCGACAGGCTGCGGCGCGCCTGTTCCAGCCCCTCTCGCGCGCCTTTCAGCCGCGCCATGAGCGCATCGTGCGCGGCCTGGGCCGCATCCAGCGCCGACTGTGGCGCGCTGCCCCGTCGCACCAGTTTGCGCAGCCGCTCCAGCTTCAGCCGTGCGCCGCGCAATTGCGCCTCCGCCTGCGCCACCAGCGATTCGGCCCGCCGCACCGCCAGCCGGTAGTCGGTATCGTCTATCGTCGCCAGCGGCTGCCCCTTGCGCACGCGCTGCCCTTCGCGCGCATGCACCGCCACGATGCGCCCGGCCACCTCGGCCGCCACCCTCGGCATGGTCAGCGCTTTCAGCACCCCGGTGGCCCGCCGCCAGTCCTGCACCGTCCGGGCGCGCACTTTCATCACGGTCACGCTGAGCGCCGCCGCGCTGCCGCTGCCGTCCTTCGCCGCCGGGGCCGCCGGTGAGAAAACGACCAGCGACGCCAGAAGCATCATCATGAAAGGAAAATCCCGCACGCGCCGTTTGCTCATGCCCGATCCTCCTCCTCGCCGGAAACGCCCATGGCGCCGGAGCAACAGCCCTCGCCATCACCAATGGGGCGTTCACCGGTGCCGCCGTGTTCGGCGAAGGCTTCCAGCATCTCCACGCGCCGCTCCTTCAGAAAGGCGATGGCCGTGCCCAGCATCACGCGGCCATAATCCTGCACGAAACGCGTGCCCGGATGCTCCGGCAACGCACCGGCATCCTCCTCCAGCGCATGCAATTCCGCTTCCTGCTCCTCGATGTAGGCATCGTAGATAACGGCGAGATGGGCGGGATCTATGCGTTCCAGAAACAGCATCTGGAACAGGAACTCGCTCTTGAACTTGTCCGGCGCCGGGTCGGTGTTGAGCGCCCGTTGCAGTTCGGCGCGGCCCTTCCCGGTGATGGTGTAGACCTTGCGCGGCGGGCGGCCCGAGCCGTCGTCCTCCGTGCGCACGCGCACCAGCCCTTCCTTCAGCATGCGTGCCAGCGCCGGATAGATGGAGCCATAGGAAGCATCGATGAAGTGCGAAAAGGCGCCCTTTTCCACCATCTTGCGGATTTCATACCCCGTGGCCTCCCGCAAGGAGAGAATGCCCAGGCACAGGGTGCGCACGTTCATGGTCATGCCAGCCTCATGGTCATATATCGGTTCAACATATGAACTATCGCTTCGTTATATATCGAGTCAATAGCTTTTCG